>CAMBEY010000032.1 GCA_945865705.1 Candidatus Sulfopaludibacter sp. SbA3 | reverse complement strand
TCGGCCGCTTCATCGGGTCGAATTCTCAAGGTTCGCAGGCTGAGACGTTCCCCGGCTTCGAGCAATCCTCCAACAACGGGTCATGGGCGATGACTCTGTCGGAAACGCACATTGTTTCTCCGATGGCCTTGAATACGGTCCGCGCCCATTTCAGCCGCGTGGTGCCCTTTGACACCGGAATTGCGCCGCCGCCCGCGGCGGGAATTACCGTTGTGCCGGGACAGGAGGATGCTCCTGAGTTGACGGTTACCGGGTTGACCCCTTTCGGCGGCGGCGGCTTTGCCACCAAGCCCACCTTCATGATTGCCAATCGTTTCACCTATCAGGACGACATGACTTGGCGCAAGGGAAATCACGGTTTGCAAATTGGCGGATTCATCGAACGCCTACAACTGAACAGCCGCAAGGACAACCGAGGCTGGGGCGTCTGGACCTTTACCAGCGTCAGCAATTTGCTGCAAGCCAGTCCCGGCACCTATCGCGGAGCCATTCCGAATTACTCGGGCGAGACCTATCGGCGCGGTTTCCGGCAGTGGTTCATGGCTCTGTACATCCAGGACGACTGGCGCATCACGGATCGCTTTACGCTGAACATGGGCGTTCGCTGGGAGCCTTACACGATCCCCACGGAAGTCAACGGGCTCATCTCCAACCTGCGCCATCACACCGATACGGAGCCGAGCGTGGGTGATCCCTATTGGATCAATCAGTCCTGGGGGGACATTGGACCGCGCCTGGGAATTGCCTGGACTCCGTTCGCCGCCGGGAAGACTTCGGTTCGCGCCGGATTTGGCATCCTCTATGCTCCAAATGATCCCAACACTTTCTACAATCAGATGGATCGCAATCCTCCTTTTGGTTTTGATTTCACGCTGCCCATCGCCAACAAGGCAGCCAGCCAGTTCCCCAACGCCAGGGCACAGATAGGGACTCAGCGCAGCCCGGCCTATATGCTGCCGTATGAAGACAACGTATCATCGCGAGCCATTCACTGGAACGTCAATATCCAGCAGCAGCTCGGCGGGGATAGCTTGTTGACTGTCGGTTACGCGGGCAATCGGGCCAACCATCTGATCTCCGTGGGCGACCTGAACACTCCGCGCGCCACCTATAACGGGCGTTCGTACGAACTACCTAATAACGCTTCTCTGGTGAATCCCGCATGGCCTTCCATCAACTTTTTTGCCAACAACACCAACTCGTTCTATAACTCGCTACAGATGTCCTACCAGAAACGCTTTTCGAGCGGGTTGCAGGCTGCCATGTCCTACACCTGGTCGAAGAATCTGGCGGGTGCCGATAGCGGACAGACCGGCGGCGGCGTTAGCGGCGGCGGCGGACGGCAAAAGACTCCTTATGACGCGGCTTCCCAGTGGGGCTTGAGCGGATACGATTTCCGCCATATGCTGTCTTTCAACTATTCCTATGACATTCCCGCCATACCGGGAGTCAGCGGAATCCTTGGGTCGATCCTATCGGGTTGGCGCACCAGCGGCGTGTTAAGCGCGAAGACGGGTCAGCCGCTCAATCTTGCCGCAAGTGTCGCTACGGCGTTGCCAGCCGCTGGCACAGGCGCAACCGCAACTTGCTGCAGCTTGAATCAGTTGGCTGTGAATCCGCGTTCTCCAAATGTTGCGAAGCCTGAGAATGGACCGAATGTTCTGGCAGAGGGTCGTGATCCCAACGCCTACATTGACGTAACCGCCTACAGTGCTCCTGGGCCGCGCGAGTTGGGTAATCTGGGAAGAAATACGATGATCGGACCCGGCTCGATTACCTGGAACCCTGGAATTACCAAGCGCATTACAATCACCGAGTCCACCAACCTGGAATTTCGGACGGAGTTCTTCAACGTCCTCAACCGGGCCAATTTCGGACCGCCTGCCAATAATCTCTTTAATGCAGGTGGCAATCCTGTGGCCACGGCTGGCGTCATCGGCACCACCAACAACACTTCGCGTCAGGTGCAGTTCGCACTGAAGCTGAACTGGTAGTTCGTTGTACTTAACGGTGGAGATTGCAACTGCGGTCGCAGCTTCCGCTGATCTTAAAACTTGACGGGGCATTCGGCCTGCCGGTACTCTCTACTGGCAGTGGCTCGGATGCCCCGGCGTTTTTTGTTCGCAGTTAGAAGCAGATAGTCATAAGTTAGCGAAATCAGGGAGGCGTGAATATGAAAGCATCGAATTGCAAGCGCGGGTTACAGGTCATCCTGATGCTGCTGGGCCTTACTGCCGGATCGGCAGTTGGCCTGCGCGCGCAGTCGCCCACGCTGGTACTGCACAGCGGCAAGGTGCTGACCGTGGATAAGAATTTCTCCATCGCGCAGGCCGTGGCCGTGCGTGGCAATCAGATTGTCGCCGTGGGCAGCGATGCCGATGTGCTGAAGCTGGCGGACGCTTCGACGCAGAAGATTGATCTGAAGGGACGGACGGTCATCCCCGGCCTCATCGACACGCACCGGCACATGTACGGAGCGTCGGAGGCCAACTACGGCGGGCCGTTCTCGGCGCGTGAGCGCAAGCGCTACCTGATTGACTTCGCCGGCGTGAAGACCAAGGAAGACGTTCTCAATCAGATTCGCGCCTGGTTTGACCTCTACAAGTTTCCCGCCGGTGAGTGGCTCTATTTTTCGAGTACGGTGGGCCTCGGCGTCGAGTCCGATACAGCCACACAGAATGCCAAGATTCTCTACAGCGACCTGAATCGTTATGAACTCGACAAGGTTTCTCCGAACAATCCGATCATACTGTCGCTGGGCATCCCGGATTTCAACGGCATTCTCATCAACAGCAAAGCCATCGACATTATCTGGAAGGACTACGGCGATTTTCTCAAGAAGAATGGCCGCTTCTGGATCGACAATGCCGGCCGGCCCGAAGGGCATCTCGAGTCGCCCGCCACGCGGCTGGCTCTCTATTACAGTTATGATCGTGCCCCGGAAGTGCTGGGGAAGATGTACAAGCAAGGCAACGACGAGTTGATCTCGATGGGGTTGATTACCATCTCGACGCGCCTGCCGCGCGACAGCGTGAATGCCTATCGGTATCTGGAATCGAAGGGCCAGTTGGATATTCGCGTGAGCGCCGGTCAGATCGAGGACTTCGGAACGCTGGCCGATCCCAAGGTGCAGATGAAGGAAGCCGCGAAGAAAATGGGCACGGGCGGCGACCACGTCTGGTACTCAAGCATCTCGCCGTCCTCCATCGACGGCTCCACCAGCCGCGCCTGCACCAACCAGAAGCGCGTCGGAACCTGGACCGCGATCGATACGTGGTGGCCCGTGGGTCAGTGTTATCTTGATCAGGAGTTTCGCGGCGCGGCGGGCAAGGCCGCCCCGATCACGGGGAACTACTTCCGCGATTTCGTGTTCGCCAGCGCGGAGTACGGCGCGCGCTTCGCCAATACCCACGTGGCGGGCGACCGCGCGGTCAACCTGATGCTCAAGACTATTGAGGATATCCAAAAAGTTCACGGCCCGAATTCGACCAAGGGCTGGGCGCTCGACCATTGCACGCTGGTGAATCCAGCCGACTTCAAGAAAATGGCCGAGCTGGGCGTCACCATGAGTTGCCTGGTGGCCAATTCGGTGGATGGCTCCGAGGGCATCGCGCGCGCTTATGGCGACAAAGTTGCCAACACATTTCCCAGCCCAGTGAAGAGCATGCTCGACGCGGGCGTGAAGGTCGTCTTCGAGACGGACCGCGACAGTTATGTTTGGGCTGACATTGAAAAAGCGATTACACGCAAGGATGACAAGGGCAAGGTGTGGGCACCGCAGGAGCGGCTGGACCGGTCCACGATGTTGAAGATGGCGACTAGTTGGGCGGCCGAGTACGTTCTGAAACCGGAGAAGCTGGGCTCCATCGAGAGCGGCAAGCTCGCCGACCTGATTGTCCTCGACAAGGATTATTTAACCATGCCTGAAGACGAGATCGGCTCGTTGCAGCCGCAACTCACGGTGGTCGACGGAAGAATTGTTTTCGTACACACCGACTTCTCGAAGCAGTACAATCTCACTCCGGCCGGCGCGGTGGTCTCAACCTATGATGAATTAATCAAGCGCCGCCAGCGCGCTCGTGGTGTCAGCACCGGAGGGTAGCGCCTGGGATAATACTTACAGAGCCGCGACCGGGAGGGAGCGGGGTTGGTCCGATGGATGAGATGCGTAAGACCAACCCCCGCTGCCTTTCGGTCGCGGCTCTGTTTTGCTAGGTCTTCACACGATAGCGCACTTCAAACGTGATGCAGCCCTTGGGCGATGTCCACGGGCCGTGATTCATGCCGGGCGGGCGGCAGGCATACATGCCGGCGGTGAATTCCTTCCCGAGCGGCAGGTCGATGATCGATCCTTCCAGGATGTAGACCTCTTCCCAGAAATCATGCACTACCACGCCGTTCGCCGAGGTGTCCGTGCCGGGCGCAAAGGTCAACATGCGCGTGGCCACTTTGTTCTCCTCGTCGCACGCCAGGATGCGCTCGGTGAGGCCGTCCACGGCGCCGGGGCAGCGCACCCATCCAATATCCGAGGTTGGAAAAAACTCCAGTTCAGGCTTGCTCACTTCTTCACTCCTTTTTACTTTTTCTATTTGTCCGTCTTGGCTGCAGGGCCGGGAAGGCCGTAGCTTGCCAGAAATTCATCGACGCTGCCGACCGCTTCGTCGTACCCATAATTGCGGTAGGCATAGCCGCGTGAGATGAACGGCGCGCCAGCGTAGAACATCTCGTACTGCGTGTGGCGTCCCGCAAACTCCGAGCCAATCATGTCCCAGGCCAGTTTGAACAACTTGATCCGCTCGTCGTAAGGCGCACGCGGCGATTGCAGGTAGCGCTCGAAATCCGGGCGCGTCTCCGGGTTGGTCAGTTCTTTGTAGGAGGAGGGAAGCTGAATTACACCGCCGCCAGCCAGCTCACGCAGGATGGAGATGGCGCGCGGATATATCTCCGCCTGCAGGCCCATCGACCCATACATGAAGCGCGCATTCGGTTTGGCCACGCCGTGCTTGTCGATACTGCAGGCAGCCTCGGCAGCAATAACCATGCCTTCGACAATCGCCGCCAGCGAGGCCATCTCGCCTAGTTTCTCCTGGACTGACGGGATCACGTCAATGCCGTTGACCTGCGCGATCTTGCGCGCTACGCCGGCGATAAATTTCATCTTGGCGATGAGACGGACCTGCGACTGATGATTGCCCAGCAAGTGCGCGGCCGTGTCGAAAAACTGATTGCGCAGCTTCTCGACATCGCGGTAGACGAAGGTATTTTCCCACGGGACAAACACATCGTCGAAGACGATGAGCGCGTCGGACTCATCAAAGCGTGTCGAGAGAGGATAGTCGAACTGGCTGGGTTGGCCTGGAGCGTACGGCCGACGGCAATAAATCTTCAGTCCGTGCGTATTCACCGGAAGCACGAACGACAGCGCGTAACGCTCATCGGCGGGCGCCAGCGGCTTGATGCAACTGACAAACAGATAATCGGAGACCGAGGTGGACGTGCCCAGCATCTGCGAGCCGCGCACGACAAAACCGCCTTCGCGTTCTTCCAGCACTCCCACCTGCAGCAGCTCTTCCTTCCACGCATGGGCCGTGGTCGCCCGGTCGATCTGCGGCGGGATGATCACATAGCTGACATACAGACTTTCTTCCAGCAGCTTCTGATAGAAGGCCGTAACATTGCGGCCATGCTCGCGGTCTGGTTTATCAAACGTCCCGGGCGAACTGGCGAAGCCGGCCATGAATCCGCCGACGTGATCCGGGCTGCGTCCCACCCATCCCTTGGTGAGATTGGCCCAGCGCGCGATGGCCTGCCGCCGTTCCTGCAACTCGGCGGCGGAGCGGGGAATCATGAAGACTTTGTTGGCCTCGCCGTCCGTGTGCGGCGAGTGGAAGATCATCCCGTTGGCGGGGTCAGCGGCGTAGTCATAGAGCGAGCCGACGGTGCGGGCAATCCCCTCGAAGGCCGGGTGCGCGGCCACGTTGGCGACGCGCTCGCCGTCTATGAATACCCTTCTGCCGTCGTTGAGCGAATCGATGTAATGGCGGCCTGTCCTCATGGTGAATCCTTCTGAGCGGTTAAATTATCATCACCCTTATCGGGGGTGCTTTACTGCGCATGAATACGCCAACTTCAAACCCGCCGGCGTTTCCAACTCGCAGCCAAAGTATGGCGCGTAGCGAAACTCTCCATCACACAGCGGCACCGTGCCCATCAGCATGATCGTTCCCGCAAGCTCCCCGGCGCGGCCCGAAGTCAGCTTGCTTCCGAGTTGCTCCAACAACACGGGCGGCGCGAGCAGTTGAGAAAGTTTTCCTGACTGGTAGAACGGCTTGCCCGCTTCCGGCTCAACCCAACTGCGCACGGCGATGTCATCCCACATCGCGGCGACATCGCGATAGCGCCAGACCTCCGTGTTGATGGGCTTGGGCTGTTGCTTCGATTGCGGAATGGACCGGCGCTCTTCCACGCGATCCGTGAAATCCGAGCCGACACTGACCAGCGCATCTTCCAAATGGTCCGTAATAAAAAGCAGCACGGCTTCGGCTTCGCCAGAGACGGTTGCCGAACTTGGTGTAATCTCGTTCTTCGTGGTCAGCAACGAAAGATCAATCTCGTAGAGAGTGGGAAAGCTCTCAGGAGCTGGAATGCCCTGGCGCTCCAGTTCTTCGATGTGCGCGCGCACGTGATCCTGGTTACGCCCCGTATAGCCAGCGGCCACCAATCTACGAGCGAGGAAACTTGTTCGCTCGCCAGCTAACATGAGATTAATTTCAATGGGCATGGTCTCTTCACTAAATAGAAATTGGCCGTGCTACCAGCCGTACTCTTTCCAGCGGGCGTCGACGAGCGCTTCATCTTCCGTGCTGGGTTGCACCGTGGGTGGGAAGCGGCCTTCCCACTCCGGCATGGGGTCGAACATCCATGTGCGCGTGGCGTCGATCAGCACGCGGTTCCAGATGCCCGCGCCCAGCTTGGCGACGTTGCGCTCTTCGAGCGGCGTCGATGGGTCGGCGCTCGATCCGAAGGAGCCCGGGAAGATGACGATGTCGTCCTTTCCTGCATTTACTCTATAAGCAATGGCCCAATCAATCTGCTCGTAGTCGCTGATGTCGATGTCGTCGTCGGTGACGATGACGTTCTTGTAGCGCCACGCGGCGGCATTCGATCCCCACAGCGCGCAGGCCACCTGCTTGGGGTGTCCCTGATAACGCTTGTTGATGGCCACGCAAATATTTGTGCCATTGGTAACGGGATGCACATGGACGTTCGAGATGCCGGGCACGCCTTGCGACTCCAGCACATTCCATGCGATGGCGGCGCGCTGAATGGAGGACATCATGCTGTTCTCGTTGAACGAGCCAGGTAGCGTGCCCTCCTGCGTGCCGCGCAGGATAGGATCGTTGCGGTGCGTGATGCATTCCACCTTGACCACCGGGCGCGGCGTCGGCACGTCGCTGTTGTGGCCGGTATACTCGCCGAACGAACCTTCCAGCTCGAAGGTCTTCGCGTCGGGGTCCACAAATCCTTCGATGACAATCTCGGCGCCGGCGGGAACGAGCAGGTCGTTCGTCTCGCATTTCACCAGCTTCATCGCCTCGTCGCGGTAGCCGCCCATTACATCGTACTCGCAGACGCCGCTAGGCATTGGGCTTCCAGCGATGAAATCCATGATGGGATCGTAGCCGATCACCGCCGCCACCGGCATGGGTTGCTTCCGCTGCCGGTACTTGGAAAAAGTCTGTCCGCCGCCCTGGCTGGCCAGGATCAGGATCGGGATGGTATCGCGCGTGCCCAACATGCCGCGATAAACGCCCACGTTCAATACGCCCGTGTCCGGGTCGCGGGTAACGATAGCCGCGAACGTGAGGATGTAGCGTCCACCATCGCGGTAGTGCCACTTGGGTGTGGGGAACTGATGCAGGTCCACATCCTTGCCGCGTAGGATGTTCTCTTTCACTGGCCCGGTGGGAACAACGACGGGAGGGATCAGGGTCTTGTTCTTTTCGCGCACATGCCTGACCAGCTCGCGCACAGGCGTGTCCGGCGGAAAGCCCAGCAGCATGGCCATGCGCGAGCGCTTGTGAAACAGCGCAGTGGCTACCTTGCGGCCCACGGTATTCTTGTGGCCCTTCACATTCTCAAACAGCAGCGCCGGGCCTTTGGTGGTGAATGAGCGGCGGGCAATGGTGCCGATCTCGCGGTCCCAATCCACCTCGGCGGTTACCCGCTTCAGTTCTCCGGCGGCTTCAAACGTTGCCAGCCACGTTCGCAAATCTCCAAACGCCATTCCGCACCTCTATAATTAAGTAGCCACGGCACGTTCGTGGTGCCGTGGGCTTTTTATCGCACAACCAACATGCCTGCCATTTCTCGTTCACATCTTCATTGTTGAAAATCCCACGGCGCAACAATCGTGCCGTGGCTGACCACGCGCTGACCAATCCTTACGAGACGGGGCGGATGCCGTAGCGGTCCCATTGCGACGCCACTTTTTCGAGATGCTCCTTGGGCGGCACCGATGGCGGCGGATAGGCATGTTTGCGCGTGGCGTCGATGCCGAGCTTCGAGCTGACCTGCTCAGAGGCGGGCAACACTTTGCCATCCCGTAATGGCTGAGAAGGATCAAGTGTAATGGGGTCGGTGTTGGGAACGATACGAATATCGTCGGCGGGCTGCATACGGAAGGCGATGGCCCAGTCCACTTGAAACGGATCGCGGATGTTGATGTCATCATCCACCACGACCACGATCTTCGCGAGTCCCGCATTCATGGACCAGATGCCCATCATCGCCTTCTGGGGTTGAAAGCGATTCTGCTTTTTCATGGAGACCAGCACGGTGGCCGTTGAGCTGCCGCTTTCCGGCAGGCACACATCGTGAATGGGCAGGCCGAGATTGTTTACCAGATGGCGGCGAATCTCATTCTCGCGGCCAAAGCCCTTGATGCAACTTGATTCGCTCGGCGGCATCTGACTCAGGAATGCCTGATAGATGGGGTTCTTGCGGTGCGTGATGCAGGTGACTTCGAACACGGGATTGTTGCCGCCCGCGCCCATGTATCCCGCATATTCACCGAAGGGGCCTTCCGGCTCGTTGCCCAGATAGGGGATGCGGCCCTCGACGACGATCTCGGCGGTGGCGGGCACGTCGATGTCCACCGTCTTGCAGCGGACCACTTCCACCGCTTCGCCGCGAATGCCTCCAGCGGCGGCCAACTCGTCAACGCCCGCCGGGAATGGACTCACGGATGTCAGCCCGATCACGGGGTCGGTCCCGAAGACGATGGCGGCCTCGGTTGCTCCGCCCTTGGCTTCGTTCTTCTGCATATGGACGCGCATGCCGCGCTGCGGATTAATCATCAGGCCGCCGCGATGAGCGTTCTTCACTTGCAGGCGATAGGTCCCGACGTTCTGCACGCGCGTCTCCGGGTCGCGTGAAATGACGAACGGCGAAGTGTGGTAGGGGCTGGGGTCTTGGCCGACGGTCCAGATAGGCGCGGGCAGCATTTCCAGATTGGCATCGGCGCCCAGGTGGACTACTTCCTGGCACGGCCCGCTGCTCACCAACTTTGGCGGAATGGGATTCTTCCCGCGCGCCCATGTGTCCCAAACACCCTTCTGGTCGGTCCCCAGCGCAGTGGCGTAAATCTCGCGCGAGCCGCCGAGGATGCCCACCACGAGCGGGATGTCGTGGCCCTTGATCTTGTCGAACATCAGCGCGGGGCGGCGCTCCTGCGGGATGCTGCGAAACGTGTGGCGGCAGACGGCGCTGATCTCCCAGTCCTTGTCCACCTCCGCCGTAACGTGGCAGAGCAGTCCTTTGCTCTCCAAAACTTTCAGATACTCACGAAGGTCTTTATAGGGCATTCAGGCGATTCCTTTGTTCATGATTCCTGGACGAGGTAGAGATCGGATGCTACGATGCGGCCTGGGTGGACGGAACTACGACGCCACCGGTAACAGAAGCGCGCGGCGCGATGCGGTCCTTGTCGAGGTCGCCCACTACAAATACATAAGATATCGCGCCGAATGTAGCCATTCCTCCGGCCACCACCAGTGAGCCGATGAAGGAACCGCCGCTGGATTGCACCATGTAGCCCGTGACGATCGGCGCGAGCAGACCACCGATGTTGCCGAAGAAATTCTGAATCGAGGTAACCGAGCCCAGCACGGTGCGCGGCGAAAGATCAATCGGCAGCGAGTTCGCCGAAGCGGTGGCAAGACGCAGCGAGCCGACGCAGAGTGTGATCAGCGTAACCGCCAGCCAGACATTTTCGATATACGCCGCGGCGATCACCATCACGGTGGAACCAACCAGTCCGCCGCCAATGATGCTCTTGCGCGAGACCGTGGGGCTGATGCCGCGCGCGATCAGATAGTCGCCCAGCCAGCCGCCGGCCAAGGTGCCCAGCACTCCGGCGAGGAAGGGAAGCGAGGATACGAATCCCGATTTGAGAATGGTCATGCCGCGCGCGTCGACAAGATAAGTGGGCAGCCAGCTCACGAAAAAATAGTATGCATAGAGATAGCCGCACTGTCCGAAGGCGATGCCCCAGGTGGAGCGGTAACGGAACAGCGAGAGCCATGACATGCGCGGGGCTTCGTCAGTGCCTGCGGCGGTCGCTGGTGATTTCACCCGGCCGATTTTTTTGTTCGGGTAGAGCCAGAGCCACAGCGCGGTCAGGACCAGGCTGGCCCCGCCGATGATGTAGAATATCCACTCCCAGCCCCAGCGCGTCAGGATCATCGCGGCGACGGGCGCGCCGATGGCCAGCCCTACGGCGTTGCCTGTGAATGCCACGGAGACGGCGCGAGTCCGCTCGTTTGCCGGGAAGATGCTGGAGACCGAGGTGGAGGTGGTGGGGATCAGGACTCCCTGCCCGATGCCGAACGCAAATCTCATAATGAAGATCGCCGAGAAGCTGGCGGCAAGCGGTAAGGCCATGGTGGAAAGTCCCCAGATCGCCGAGCCGACGGCCATGGAAATCCACGGTCCAAACTTATCCACGATGGGGCCGGCCAGCGGCAGGGCTCCGGTGTAGGACCAGTTCCATCCGGCGAGAAGATGGCCCATCTCACTCGGAGAGATATCGTATATCTGCCTGAGCTTGGGCGCGGCCACGCCGAGGACCAAACGGATCATGAATGAGAACATCATCGCGCCGCTCAACAGGCTGAGCATCACGATCTTGGTCTTACGGCTGGCGCCATCTTGCGAGGTGGAACTCGTCGAAGCAGGGACCATAAACTCCTTTGCACGCCCAAGGTCGGCGGCTTTCGGCACGCAACTCATCGGATGATTATGATATGCCAGAAGGCGTCTGGATAGAGCAGGAATCTTTCAGGCTGGACTTCGTGGCAGGCATTGGATCGACTGGTCGTTTGTCCTGTTTCTGGTCCTATAAAAAAAAGTTCCGCCGACTCACGATGGTTTGCCCACAGAGCCGGCGGAACAATTGCTTCAGACTGCCGAGCTAATAGACCAGCTTCAGCGCAAACTGCATCTGCCGTGAAGTGGTGCTGGTATTGCTGATCACGCCTGCCGTGCCGACCGCAGCGCCGGTGCCGTTGTAGACGGTGCTGGCGGGGATGCCCAAGTTAGGCCGGTTCAGGATATTGAAGAATTCAGCGCGGAACTCCAGGCTGGTGCGCTCCGTGATGGAAGTCTTCTTGGATAGCGCGGGGTTCCAGGCGATTGCCCCGGGGCCGATCAGCGTATTACGCGCCAGATTGCCAAGCTGCCGTGCTCCCGGAGCGGAATACGCGCAGGGATCGAAGTACAATTCCGGCGTTCCCAATGGGGCGCCCGCAGCGATCGTGCGTGACGGCGCCGTGCCTGCTGGCGGAGTGTCCGGACTCAGGTAGACCACGCCTGTGTTGCTGATCGAGCAGCCGACGGACCCGCCCATATTGAATTCGCCTTTGTAATTCGGATTGGCATTTGGTGAGCGGGGTGTCACCGCCAGCGGAGTGAGTGCGGCGGAAACGGTAGCCAGCACGGACTGCGCCTGTCCGTCGCGGATGGTCAGCACGCCGGTGGTCTGCCAGCCGGAAAGAACCTTGCCGAGGACTCCACCCATATTCTTGCCGAAGGGTAATTCATAGGTGTAGCTGTAGGTGAGGATGCGGCGGAAATCGTAGCCGCTTAGGCTGCGTTGCGCGTAATGGTCATGAGGATATTTCATGCGTCCGCCGCCAGGGGTAACCGCGGAGGCCGTCTGTCCGGCATCGGTTTCGGAAATGTTCTTCGACCAGGTAAAGGAGACTTGTCCTTGGAAGCCGGCAGAGAATCGTCGTTGATAGGTCGTCAGCAGGCCGTTGTAGAAAGAACTGGTGTCATTGGCGTAATAAACCACGGAGGACCACGTTGGATTGCGCAGCGTCGCGCCATCGGGCATCGCCAGTGAAACGCCGTCCCACACCGCCTGGGGCATGTTGATGTCGCCCACAGACAGAAGATTGATGCCGCGGCTGCCGACGAATCCCACCGTCACCAGATTCGCCGCACCGAACTGTTGCTGGATATTCAGGTTGTACTGCAATGCATGGGAAGTGCGCATGTTATCAAAGGGAATTGCATAGCCCGGCCCGGAGGTGTTCTGCGCATTGATCTGCGCCTGCGCATCCGGGAAGCGCTGTAGATTGGCCGGGACCGCGATGGTGAAGTCATACCCCAAAGGAGGATTGCGCACCATTTGAGTGTAATAGAGATTCGGATCGTTGGGTTCGTAAAGCATCCCGGCACCGCCGCGAATGGAGGTCTTGCCGCCATCGAACGGCGAATAGGCGAACCCGAGTCGCGGGCCGAACTCATCCCACGAGGTGTTCTTCCAATACGGCGAACCGACTGTCCCCTGATTGTCCGTGATGTAGCGAAGGTTGGAGATGCGGTTGGAGACTTCGACGGGAACGGTCTGCGGCTCCCAGCGCACGCCGAGGTTCACAGTCAGCTTCGGCGTTACGCGCCAGTCATCCTGCAGGTAAAGCGCAAAGGCCCAATTGCGGAATCCCCGCTCGTAAGTTCCCTGGCCAGGGATTGGTCCGCGATAGGTGTTGGCGACGCCCGCCAGAAAATTCGGCACGTTGGTGAAGCCCCAGACGCCGAAGCTGCGGTTCGGGAAGCTGCCGTTGAACTGCAACCGCTCGAGCATGCCGCCCACTTGCAGCGAATGCCCACCCATTGTCAGGTTGACGTCGTTCTGAAATGAAAAGCGATTGCTGACCATGTAAGTCGGGTCGGTATCGAATCCCGCGCCACCATAGGAGGTAAGCCCGGTGGGGCTGACCATCGGGAGGTTTTCCTGACCCGGCGTCAACGTAATGCCCGGTCCGGGAGCCGGCGCGTTGCCGGTATCGAGGGGAATAACCCGATTGAAGTGGAAGCGCATGGTATTCAATGTTGTCGGCGATACGATGTGCGTCTCGGACAGCGTGGCCAGCCAGGACTTCAGGCTCGAAACCTGCTCGAAGCCGGGAAACGAGTTGGGTGCATTGCCCGTCGAACTGGATCCGGTGAAGCGGACGAAGAAGGAGTCTTGCGCCGTCAGACTCGGCAAGTCAACGCGCGTCTGGCCAAAATGCTCGGTGCTGCGCTGCTTGTAATCGTAGAGAAACTCAGCCGTCCCATCGCCGAAGGCGCGCCCTTGCGGGCTGGGCAGCGGATATTGATTGATATACGGAATCATGATCGGATTAATCGGCGCGGTGACTCCCGTGGGGTTTCCATTCACCTTGAGAATTCCTCGGCGCAAGTCGGCGTCCATTGTGGTGGGAGCCTGCAGACTTGTTTTCACTTCGCGCGTACTCTCGTAGGCCACGAAGAAGAAGGTCTTGTCCTTCTGCACCGGGCCGCCAAAGGTTGCTCCGAACTGGTTGCGGCGGAAAGGGGGCAGGCGCGGGCTGTCCGCAAAACGCTTGCGGTCGAAAAAGTCGCGGGCATCCAAAGCGCTGTTGCGTAGAAAGTCGTAGGCGTTGCCGTGGAATTCGTTGGTGCCGCCCTTGGAGACGGCGTTGAACACGCCGCCCAGAGCGCGTCCGTACTGCGCGCTGAAGGAGCTGGTTAGTACCTGGAATTCCTGCACGGTCTCAATGCCGAGCAGCGCGCCGGAAGGCCCCGCCGGAATGTGGCGGCGGAAGTCGCCGATCAATCCGCCGTCCAGCAGATAGATGTTGTCTTCGCCCCTCATGCCGGAGATGCTGACACGCTTGCCGTAGCCGCTGAAGGCCGAATTGGCCGGGCTGTTCACGGAAATCGTAACGCCGGGATTGAGCAGGATGAGCTGCGTCATGTCACGACCGTTCAGAGGCAGCTCACGAATCGTTCGGTCATCCACTATATAGCTGACCGTGGACTCGGTGGTCTGCACGAGAGGCGCTTCGCCGGTCACTTCCACCGTCTCCGTTACCGCGCCGACAGACATCTGCAGGTCGATCACTGCTTCGCGTCCGATGGTAAGCACCACGCCGCTGCGCACCTCGGTCTTGAATCCTTCGAGCGTTGCCGAGACGCGGTAAGCTCCCACGGTGAGCTGCGGAGCTGCGTAGTGTCCCGTGGCGTTGGTCACAACGGTTCGCGTCAAGCCTGTGGCCTCGCTCATGACTTCAATCTTCACACCGGGCAGCACTGCGCCGCTGCTGTCGGTGGCCGTGCCAGAGACCGTTCCTGTGGTAACCTGCGCCAATGCCCAGTTGCCTCCGAGCAACATGAGAACCATAAGCGAAATGATCTTCCGGCCTGCCAAATAACCGCGCACAAATGCCTTTGGCGTCATCGTATTATCTCCCGTTTGATACCCAATCCTTGTAATTAGACCCGTGGCCGGACTATATAAAATTGATGGATTCCTGTCAAGCAGAATGATAGGAAGCGACATCACTTACTGGGGAGCCCGCTCACTTGAACCGCGGTCGCACCGCGAGCTTCAAAAGTGTCTTGGAAAAATCTTGGGAAAACAGTGGCGAAGCATGTTCCACATGCCGTAAAATTCTTGATTCCACTGATACGGACATGGAAGTGGTGCGCGACTGGCGGATGCGCGGTCGCGGCATGGCCTGTTTCTGGAATGAGTCCAATTCCTGCCTGACGAGGGTTGCATGAAAATCGATATCTTTCCCCACATCTTTACCCAGGGCTACTATGACCGCATGATGACAGTCTCGGAGGCCGCTGCCAAGTATCACAAGAATCGCGTGCGCGATCTGCCCATGCTGGTGGACCTGGAGATGCGCTTCAAAGTGATGGACCAGCACGAAGGCTACACGCAGTTTCTGACGCTGGCCGGGCCGGGCATTGAAAATTTCTGCGATCCCAAAGTCTCTCCAGAGCTGGCGCGCATCGCCAACGATGGCATGGCCGAGCTGTGCTTGAAGTATCCCGACCGCTTCATGGGCTTCGCCGCGTCGTTGCCCATGAACAATATGGATGCCTGCCTGAAGGAAGTGGATCGCGCGATCACGCAACTCGGCGCACGCGGCGTGCAGATATTCACCAACGTCAACGGCCGTCCGCTCGATGAAGTCGAGTTCCGCCCGCTGTTCAAGAAGATGGCCGAGTACGACTTCCCCATCTGGCTGCACCCCGCGCGGCCAGCGACCTTTCCGGATTATCAAAACGAGTCGCACTCGCGCTACGAGTTGTGGTGGGTATTCGGCTGGCCTTATGAGAGCAGCATCGCCATGTCGCGCCTGGTGTTCACTGGGATCTTCGACGAGTTGCCTAACCTGAAGATCATCACGCATCACCTGGGCGCGATGATTCCGTACTTTGAAGGCCGCATCGGACCGGGTCTCGACATTCTCGGCAGCCGCACGCCCGCTCACGATAAGCATCTGTGGGAGCACTCGCTGAAGCAGCGCCCGATTGATTACTTCCGCAAGTTCTACGCGGACACAGCCGTCTCTGGCCCCGGTGCGATGGAGTGCGGCATCGCCTTCTTCGGTGTGGACAACGTGGTCTATGGCAGCGACATGCCCTTCGATCATGAAGGCGGCGCGTTCAACGTGCGCGAAACCATGCGCTCGCTTGATTGCTGCACGCTGGCGCCATCGGACCGCGTGAAGATCTATGAAACCAACGCGCGCAAGCTAATCAAGATTCCTCGCTAGTCAGGCCACGGTGCAAACAGAAAGCCCACGGCATCTTCGCAATGCCGTGGGCTTTTGATTTTAACAGAGCCGCG
>CAMBEY010000031.1 GCA_945865705.1 Candidatus Sulfopaludibacter sp. SbA3 | reverse complement strand
CGCGCGCGTCAGCAAGCGGGCCGGTGGAACGCAACGCCCCGGATGCTGACGGTTTGATTTTGATTCGGCTTCGTATTCGAGCGTGGAAAAGACATCGGCGACCGGGACGTGGTTTTTCCATCGGCCCGCTTGCTGACGCGCGCGGCACTGTCACGCAAACTGTCACGCGGCGCCGTTTCCCGCGCGCCTAGTGGGCGGCGAGTCAATAGGGGAAATTTGGAATCTTTGGACGGAGCGGCGGAAAGGCGGGGGGGGGCCGGCAAATTCCGACGCTGCCGCGAATCTTGTCAGGTTGGGTAATTTGGAAAATTTGGATGCTGTGGAATTTGTGGGCAGAGTGGTCAGGTTGGACGATTTGGATCATTTGAGTTGCGAGCCGGGTGCGAAGTGGCAGGAAAGCTGATCTGAAGTTCCCCCGAAACCCCCACCCCAAATCCCGATTCCCCAGGTTGTCAATCTGGTCAGAGTGGTCAGAACCGTAAACGTTTGCACTTTGGTCAGGACCGCGAATTTGGGCAATTTCGTGGTGTGCCGCGGCGACGGTTTTCAGCTTATGTTTTCCCTATGAAGTCCGCGACCAGCGCGATGGCTTGCTCGATGACAGCGGGGTCGGAGCCGAAGCCGCGCAGCCAGTGGACGGCTGGCTCCTTGCGGAACCAGGTCATCTGACGCTTGGCGTACTGGCGCGTGCGGGTCTGCGCGTGGTAGAGCGCCTCGGGCAGCGTGATGCGCCCTTCCAGATGATCCACCGCCTGGCGGTACCCATGCGCCTGAAAGGGCGGCAGCGTGGCCGCGTAGCCGCGGGCGATGATCGACTGGACCTCCTCCAACAAGTTGGGCCCCAACAGGGCCGGTTCCCGCAGGCCCTTGTCGAACATCGCGGCCGTGCGCAGGTTGATCCTCCCGTAGAGCGCCTCGCGCGGTGCGTCAATGCCGAGCCTCAACACGCGGAAGCCGGTCAGCGTGGCGCGGCCTTCGCTAAACAACTCGGAGGCGGGCCGCCGTCCCAGCAGGCAGACCTCGATGGCGCGGATCAGCTTGGGTGTGTCGTTCGCGTGGATGGTCGCCGCCGTCGTGCGGTCGATGCGCCAGAGGAGGCGGTGGAGATACTCGCCTTCTCCCTGGCTGGCCCGCTGATTGGCCCGCGCCTGCAGGCGCTGCCGCAGCGGCTCATCGCGAGACGGACTGGGCGTCAGCCCGTCAATCAGCGCGCGCAGGTAGAAGCCCGTTCCGCCAGCCACGATCGGCAAGCGGCCACGCGCGGACACCTCGCGCATCACCGCTCGGCCCTGCCGCATATAGTCGCCCGCGGCGAACTGCTCGTCGGGATTCAGTATGTCCATGAAGTGGTGCGGGACTCCGCGCCGCTCGGCTGGCGGAAGTTTTGCCGTGCCCAGGTCAAACCAGCGGAACATCTGCAACGAGTCGCAGTTGAGTATCTCGCCGCCAAAGCGGCTGGCGAGTTCGAGCGCGAGATGGGATTTTCCGCTGGCCGTCGGCCCCACCACGGCCAGCAGCGTGGGATCATGATTCATAACTTTGAGTATTGCATAGCTCGAGCCAAGCGGAGCCGACGTCCCCAACTCGGAACAGTGCCGTGCCGCGGGAAGACTTTCGCTTGACCCATAGGCGACTGGATGCAATAAAATGGCGAGTACAAAGGTGAAGCAGATGAGGCCGGCAATTTCCAATCCGACCATGGCCATGCGGCAGTGTAGCCACTGCGGCAAGCAGTCTCCCGCCTATTTACGCACATGCCCAGGATGCCGCGAAGATTTTCCCGATGCGCCTATCGCCCGCAAGGCATACTCCGCTGGCAGAGGCGAGATGCGCCGTGGGCTTTTGTATCTTTTCCTCGCCGGCGTGATTCACTACTTTGCCGGCGGCTACAGCAGTATGGAACTACCGGTGGAAGTTTCGCCCATGATCACTCTCTACCTGACGCCCGCGTTGGCTGTTGGCGGGCTGGGATTTGTCACCTTCGGATTCGTCACCCGCCACTCCCGATAGAGTAGTCCGAACGGAGCCGCAGCCGTTGAACGTAGCCGTTCCCTTGCGGTCGCGGCTCGGATACACCTTCCCGTAAAAAAATTAGGCTGGCAGATTCAGATATTTCCAAACGACATAGAGCGTCAGCAGAACCAATAGCAGCACGGTTCCAGCAACTTGTTGGGGAGAGGGAGTGGACATGATAAACGTTACGACTCACTCCATGCGCAGATTGTAGAAATAGACGAAACGCAAGCGGATGTCCGCGCCGGGAAACTCACTGGGCAGCGGCGGGAACGGGTCCGACAATCGAATGCTGGACATCGCCGCGGAGTCCAATGACGTCGTCCCCGATCCGTCCTCCAGCACCAGTTGCTCTACGCCGCCGTCGCGCAAGATATGAAACTGCACGACCGCCCTGCCCCTGCGACCCAACCGCGCAATCTCCGGAATTACCGAATACCAGTTGCGCCGGACGGCCAGATAGACGCGCAGCAGATAGGGGTCGAAGTCCACGCCCATGGTATCGGAGAGAATTTGGGGTCCGGGCAAATTGAATTTGGGGTCGCCTGAGCCGTTCCCCACCCCCGGCAATCCCATTCCCGTTCCCGGCCCTTGGCCGGAGGCGCGCTCCTTGGCCATCTCACGGAGCAGCGCGTCGGTACCGCGGCTGGGTGATCCAATCGGAGGCAGTGAAAGCGAGGAGGGAGGCGTCTCCGGAGGCAATTTCACGGATTCAAGTCCCGGCCGTTTCGGTGGACTCTTGATTTCTTCTGGATAGTCGGGAATGCCCGGCGTCTGCTGACCGCGCAGGAAACGGTCTCCTCCGCCACCGCCTCGGTTCTCGGCAAGCAGTTCGTGCTCGGGCGGCAGCTCCGCCTCGCGCGGAGCGGGCGGCGGCACGCGCGGCGTAACGGGAACATTCGGAGGAATGATCTGCCGCTGTTGCGGCGGCTCGCGCATGGCGTCGGGATTCTGTTGCGCACGTTCCGCGGGAACCTGTGGCACTTCGGGCGGCTTGGGCAGCGGCGGCGCGCGCAATTGATCACGCGCAGGCTGAGGCGGTTGATACACCAATTGCACAGCTTCCTGTGGATTCACTACGACAACCGGCTTGGGCGGCGAGAAAAGAATTTCCGGATGCGCCACCAGCACCATGACGATGGCGATATGAGTCAGCACCGAGACCAAGAAAGTCTCGCGTCCGTGCGGCTCTTCCGGCTCGGGGTAGTCATCGCTCAGAAGATGTCTGATCTCATCAGCCATGCAGTGTCGTCGTTTCCATTGCTCTGCTGTAATTCCATTGGGATCTCGCCGCTACTTTCCGGCCATTAGTCCCGCGGACGCACTGAGCGGATGGTCCATGCTGAAACT
This sequence comes from Candidatus Sulfopaludibacter sp. SbA3, assembly GCA_945865705.1. Classification (GTDB taxonomy): domain Bacteria; phylum Acidobacteriota; class Terriglobia; order 2-12-FULL-54-10; family 2-12-FULL-54-10; genus SHUM01. Next base: position 13,170 of record CAMBEY010000031.1, on the reverse strand, counting down.
ATCCTGCGCCTGCATCAGGCGATCCCCATGCAGGGTGATCTCGCTCAATATCAGATGCGCCAAATGCAGCGCGCGCCGCCCGTGATTCCCATCCACCTGTGGATTCTTCCGGGTACGGACACTTTGAATGAACGCTTCCAGTTGAGCGCGTAGTGGCTCTTGCTTCACCGGATGCAACTGGCGCGGCTCGAGACTCGGCCCCTGTTCCGTCATGCGCACGGCGATGGCAAATGCGTCCTGACGATCGTAATCGAGTGAAACGTATTCGCTGGCCTGAAACCAGCGCAGCTTACGCACGCGCTCCGTACTGACACGGCTGGCAGTGAAATTGGCGACGCAGGCGTTGGCGAACTCGATGCGCACGTTGGCGATATCAATCTTCGACGTCAGCACGGGCAGGCCAACGGCGCGAATCTCCTTGACCTCTGAGTCGATCAGCGATAAGACAATATCCAGATCGTGAATCATAAGATCCAGAACCACGTCGACATCCAGGCTGCGCGGCGAAAACGGCGAGAGGCGATGCGCCTCAAAGAACAACGGTACGCGCGCCACAGTGCGCGCAGCAGCGACGGCTGGGTTGAAGCGCTCGAGGTGTCCCACTTGCAGGATGCGATTATGACCACTGGCAGCCGCGACCATCTCGTCGGCCTCGGCCAAGCTGCTGGCCAGCGGCTTTTCCACCAGCACGTCGATGCCCGACTCCAGCAACTCCACCGCGATGGCGGAATGGCTCTGGGTGGGCACCGACACCGTTGCGGCATCCACTTGCCCCTTCATATCCTGCAGCCGCGCGAACGATTGGCACTGATACTTCGCGGCCATCTCCCGCGCGCGCTCTTCATCGGCGTCGAATATTCCCACCAACTCCACGCCGGGCAGCTCACTATAAATGCGCGCGTGATTCTCGCCGAAGCGACCGACGCCGGCCACGGCCACGCGAATTGTTTTCACCAGTGTTTGGGATTCGCTCATCAATTATTTCCCCGTAACTGCACGAATAGTTTCCGGATGTTCGGCTGCTGCAAGCGGTGTGCCCACCATGGCGATTCCCGCTTCGTCGGCGGCAGCGAGCATGGCGTCGCGATCAAACAGCAACGCCTTTCCGGCATCAATACTGAGCGCGGTCGCGCCGGACTCGCGCATCACTTCAATCGTGGACATGCCCACCACGGGCACGTCAAAGCGCATGTCCTGCGCGGGCTTGGACACCTTCACGACGGTGAGCGGCTGTCCGGCTGCTAACTGCGCGGCACGGCGAATCACCGCGTCGGTGCCCTCCATGGCCTCGACCGCCACGCAAGCCTGACCCGCCACAACGATGCTTTGGCCGATGTCCATGCGCGCCAATTCGCGCGCGATCTTCAAACCATACGAGATGTTGCGTTGCTCCTCGTCGTTCGGCGCGCGGCGCGTCAGCACGCCTGCGCCAGCCAGAAGAGGTTGAAGGAAAATAGTCGAGTCTTCCAGAACGATGCCTTCTTCCAGCAGCACCTTGGCCACGCCGCCGATCAACGCATCCGTATTTTTCTCGCGCAGGGACATGAGCACCTTCACCAGTTTCCAGTCGGGACGGATGGATGAGAAAATTTTGTTGTGGCGCACCTGCCCGGCCATCACGGCGCGGCTGACCCCCTCCTGCTTAAATACTTCGATCAAGCGCGAGAGCTCGCCGAGACTCAGCCAGTGCAGCCGCGAGGCGCGCGCCGCCAGCTCCGGTGAAGCCTCTTCGCGGATGGCCGCCACCACCATCTCAATGCCGCGACTGCGCGCCGCTTCCAGCACCAAGAATGGAAATTGCCCGTTGCCTGCGATCAGGCCATAACGAATTGTGCTTGTTATCTGACTCGCCATTGTTGGCCTATATCCACCCGTCGAAACTACTTCACGAATCCACGTTCGGCGCTGGCGATGAATGCGAGTAACTCCTCCACGTCAGATGAGGCGTCGGAGGAAGCGAGGCCGTCTTGGCGTATCTTCTCGAGCGCCTGCGTGGTGTTCAGTTTCTTTGACATCAAGTGCCGAAATACCCTCGATAATTTCTCGCGCCGGTCCTCGCTGAATCCGCCGCGCTCGAGGCCCACCTTATTCACTCCAAACAAGCGGACTTCGCGCTTCATCACGGTCATCGAGAACGGCAGCACATCCTGTGTGATGACGCTATAGCCGCCGACGATACTGTGCCGTCCGACGCGGCAAAACTGATGCACGCCGGAGAAGGCGCCGATATTCGCGTAATCTTCAATCACCACGTGGCCGGCGAGCGTGGTGGCATTGGCCAGAATAGTGTGGTTGCCGACGCGGCAGTCGTGGGCGATGTGGGTGTATGCCATGATCCAGTTATCGTCGCCGATGCGGGTCAGCGCACCGCCGACCTCGGTGCCGCGATTCACGGTAACAAATTCCCGGAAGGTATTGCCCTTCCCGATGATGGTCTCCGAATGCTCGCCGTGAAATTTCTTGTCCTGCGGGATCACGCCAATGGAGCTGTACGGGAAAAACTTATTGCCCGTCCCCACGCGCATAGGGCCTTCCATGAAAACGTGCGCCATCAGCTCGCAGCCTGCGCCGATGGCCACTTCGTCGCCGACGACGCAATACGGGCCGATGCGGACGTCCGCGCTGATCTCCGCGCCGGGATGGATCACGGCGCTGGGATGAATCACGGCAGAGGGGTGAATCCCCGGCAAGAAATGAATCATCCGGCGGCCTCGTTGGATGCTGCCGCGCTGCGTTGCGTGATGGCGCAGATCATGATGGCCTCCGCCGCCACCTGGCCATCCACGTATGCCTTGCCTTCCATGCGAATGAAAGTGCTCCGCTTCGAGAGCACTTTCACTTCCATCCGCAACTGATCTCCCGGCACGACGGGGCGGCGGAAACGCGCCTTCTCGATGGAGGCGAAGAACACGAGCTTGTCGGCCAATTCGTTTGGATGTCCGCCGCCATCGCCCAACGCGAGGATACCGCCGGTCTGCGCCATGGCCTCCACGATCAACACGCCGGGCATGACCGGGAAATCCGGGAAGTGTCCGACAAAAAACGGTTCGTTCATGGAGACATTTTTCAATCCCACCACACGCTTGCCCGGGTCAAGCTCGATGATGCGATCCACCAGCAAAAATGGCGGGCGGTGCGGTAGTATCTTCTGTATCTGATTGATGTCGAGGACCACGCTGGTGGCCAAATTCTTGGTATCCAAAACCCTAATACTCCTTCTTGATACTCCTTGGCAGTGGCGCGGTGGCCCCGTCCTGGCAAATTGCCCTCGGGAATAAAACATCGGCCCGCCGACGGCCACTTGGCTACTGTAGAATCAATTGATTATATTCGATTCCATCGGGTGTCGAGTGAGTTTTCAAGCCAGGGACCGCCCAGGAGATGTCATGGACCGAGTATTGAACCGCATGCGCGCCCAGCAGGATGAGATGGTGGCATTGCTGCGCCAAATGGTGGAGATCGAGTCACCCAGCACGGACAAGCAAGCCGTGGATCGATTGGGCACGTTCGTCGCGGGACATCTGCGCGAGTTGGTGAGCGAGTTGGCGCGCGCGGTGGGCGGTAGTGTAAAGGTTCATCGCTCGCGCACCACTGGCGATCACCTCCAGGCCGAGTTTTTCGGATCGCCCTCGGGCCGGCCAACGGGACGTTCGCGAGCGAATAAAAATATACTGCTGCTCGGGCACATGGACACCGTTTGGGACATGGGCACACTATCCGTCATGCCGTTTCGGGTGGCTCGCGGCAAGGCCTATGGGCCGGGTGTCTACGATATGAAGTCCGGTATCGTGGTCGCCCTGTTCGCTCTGCGTCACCTCATTGAAACGGGTGTCCCTATGCCCAGGCCCGTAACATGGTTGCTCAACGCCGACGAAGAGATCGGCAGCCCATCATCGCGTTCGCTCACCGAAGCCACCGCCCGACGCAGCATCGCCGCGCTTGTTCTGGAACCTTCTTACGGCGCAAAGGGAGCCTTGAAAACTTCTCGCAAGGGAACAGGAGAATACCGCATACACGTGCAGGGCCGCGCCGCCCACGCCGGATTGGACCCTGAAAAGGGCGCCAGCGCGATCAATGAACTATCCAGGCAACTCATCTTTTTACAACACATTGCAGACACAAAAAGAGGCATTACATTAAACCCTGGCGTAATCGTCGGAGGTACCCGAACCAACGTGGTGGCCGCCACAGCGGAGGCGTCGATTGACGTCCGCATACGTCATCTCGCTGATGGCCCGCGCGTCGACAAGCTGCTGCGCGGACTTCGCCCGCACGACCGGCGCACGCGGTTGCGCATCACTGGAGGAATGAACCGCCCGCCCTTCGAGGTAACGCCAGAGGGAGCGGAGCTTTTCAACAGAGCGCGGGATCTGGCACGCCCATTGGGAATTTCTCTGGAGCAGGCTGCGGTCGGCGGCGGCTCGGACGGCAATTTCACTGCCGCGCTTGGCGTGCCCACCCTCGATGGCCTGGGCGGTGTGGGCGATGGTGCGCACGCCAGCCACGAACACATCGTCATTTCAGAGCTGCCCCGGCGCGCCGCATTACTCGCGCATCTTCTTGCCAACCTCGCCAGCGAGGATTAGCCATAGAGACACGGAGCCACCGAGCGGCAAAACTTATTTCAACGAATTTCTCTGGGTCTCTGTGCCTCCGTGGCGGAATCCGTTAAACTGAGAAATTATGAAAAGCGAATTGAAGATGAATGTACCAAAAGGATTTCTGTTTGCCGCCGGCAACGCCGGTCTGCGCAAGCATGGCCAAGGCCCTGACGTCGCGTTGATGTACTCGACGGTTCCGGCGCGGGCAGCCGCGGTGTTCACCACCAATCGCGTGAAGGCGGCTCCGGTGCTTCTCTCGCAAGCGCGGCTGAAACGCGGCGCTCATTTGGCGCAGGCGATTCTCGTGAATGCCGGCAACGCCAACTGCGCTACCGGTAGTCAGGGCATGAAGACCGCCCGGCAAACCACTCGTGTCGCGGCGTCGTTGCTGAAGGTGGGGGTCGACTCCACGCTGGTGGCTTCCACGGGAGTGATTGGCGTGCCGCTCGATGCCACGAAGATTACCGACCAGCTTCCCTCTCTGATTCGCCAGTTGCACCCGGATGGTTATGCGGCGGTGTCGCGGGCCATCATGACCACCGACACCGTGCCCAAGCTCTCCAGCCGCGTGGTGCGCATCAGCGGCAGAGCCGTTACCCTTCTGGCCTTCTGCAAAGGCGCAGGGATGATCTATCCGCGCCTGGCCACCATGCTGGGCTTCTTCTTTACCGATGCGCTGGTGGAGCCACGCTTCCTGCAACGCGCCGTAAAGCGTATGGCGGACCTGAGCTTCAATCGCATCTCGGTTGACGGCGACACCTCCACCAATGACACGGTTTTCCTGCTCGCCAACGGCCTGGCGAAGAATCGCGCCATCCGCGAAGGTGGCCCTGGCGCAAAAGAATTTTTCTCCGCACTGTTGGAGCTGGCGCAGGAGCTGGCCATCCGCATGGTACGCGACGGCGAGGGTGCCCGGAAGGTCGCGGAGATTCGCGTGGAAGGAGCGCGCAACGTGAAACAGGCCGAAGCCATCGCCCGCGCCATCGCGCTATCGCCGCTGGTGAAGACCGCCTTGGCCGGCGCTGATCCCAACTGGGGACGCATTCTCTCCGCAGCCGGCAACGCGGGCGTGGAACTGCATCCCGCCAAGGTGGACATCTACCTGAACCGAATGCGCGTGTGTCGCTCCGGCGGTGCAGCGGACTTCAACGAAGCGGCGGCCAGCAAATTGTTGCAGGCGAAAGACGTGCTGATCCGCGTCGTCATCGGCACCGGCAAGGCCGCCGCGCGTTTCTGGACCTGCGACTTCACCGACGAGTACATCCGCATCAACGCCAGCTACCGGACCTAACGATCGAACCGGACCATCGAACCGGACCATCGAACCGGAAAAGACACGTGAGCTTGAGCCTTATTTGTTCAGGGCCTCGGCGTCTGGGCTAGAATGACGCAGATGGCCACCACTCCAACATCGGATGAAGCGCCGTCGCAGCCGCGTTCCCTGCCTCGCAGCATTGGATATTTCACCGCCACCAGCGTGGTCATCGCCAACGTCATTGGTTCGGGCATCTTCACCACCACGGGATTTCTAGCCCGTGATCTCGGCAGTCCCTTTGCGATTCTAGCCATCTGGCTGGTGGGCGCGGTGCTCGCGTTGGCCGGCGCACTTTGCTACAGCGAGTTGGGCGCGGCGTATCCGCGCGCGGGCGGCGAGTACGTCTATCTGCGCGAAGCCTACGGGCCTCTCACTGGCTTTCTGACGGGGTGGGGTAGTTTCGTCGCGGGCTTCTCCGCGCCCACCGCGGCGGCGTGCATCGGATTCGCCGCATACCTTGCTCACTTCGCTCCGGCGCTGGGGACCGGGCACATGGTCGGCGCGATCCCTCTCGGATATTGGACCCTGCGGATCAACGGAGCACAGATTGTGGGGTTAATCGCCCTGTGGACGTTGACCTTGTTTCACGCGGCTGGCACGCGCCGGGGCGGCCAACTGCAAGTGATACTGACGGCCGTGAAGACGCTGGCCATCGTCTCGCTGATCGCCGCGGGATTACTTTATGGCCACGGCGATTGGACACACCTGCGAGCCAGCCCCACGGAACTGATCTCGTCATCCGTTTGGGCGAACGCTCCGGTCTCGCTGATCTTCATTCTGTTTTGCTACAGCGGATGGAATGCCGCGGCATACCTCGCCGGTGATGTCCGCGAACCGCATCGCACCATCCCACGGTCATTGCTTTCCGGAACGGCGGTGGTCGCCGCGCTCTACATTGGCATGAACATCCTGTTCCTCTACGCGCTTCCCGTGGAACAGATGAGCGGAGTGTTGACCATCGGCGAGAAAGCGTCGCAGGCGTTGTTCGGCGATCTGGGCACCAGCATCGCTTCGGCCTTCATGGCGGTGTCGATCCTGTCCTCCGCCAGCGCCATGACCATGGCGGGTCCGCGGGTCTATTACGCGATGGCCACCGACGGAGTTTTCCCGAGGAAGCTCGGTGAGTTGCACGCCACGCAGGGCAGTCCCGATGCCGCCCCGGTGGCCGCTATCGTCGCTCAGTCGGCCTGGGCCTCGGTGCTGATGCTGACCGGCACCTTCGAGCAGCTCATTGTCTATTCAGGATTTGTGCTGGTGTTCTTTTCGGCGCTGGCGGTGGCAGCGACGATGGTATTGCGATTTACTCAACCCACTCCTCCCCGTCCCTTTCGCGTGCCACTTTACCCTCTGCCTCCTCTGTTGTTCATCGGCTTCTCGGCATGGATACTCCTCTTTACGCTCAAGGGACGACCGCAGGAGTCGCTCGCCGGCATCGCCATGGTCCTCGCCGGGATTCCGCTCTACTGGCACTGGAGCCGAAAGCATCGCGCGAATTAGCCCATTTTGCGGGACCGTTTTGCGAGATGGCGCTGCGTAGTGCTCACCGGATCACAACAATGGGAATGTCATCAGAAAGGTGCAACCCCCGAAGCCATGCCTACGTCTGTTATAATGCGTGGTTGAACACTGCATCATTGCTGGCGAAACAAGCCATTCATTAAGATTCGCAATACAATAATCTCCATCCGTCAGAGGTCTCGTGAACTCCACAATCCAGGTGCCGCAATCCATGAGATTCTCCGCGAGGGTTCTGCCCGTTCTATTATTTTTGTTGGCCGCCCAAGCGATGGTTTTCGCCCAGTCAATCCCAGTCCGTGGCACTGTTGTCGACGCCACCGGTGGGCCGCTCGAAGCCGCGCAGATAACGGTCACTTCTGGCGACAAGCAGGCAGCCGCCACTCTCACCAATCAACACGGCGAGTTTACGGTGTCTCTCCCAGCCGGTGAGTATCGCATCTCTGTCACGACCGCCAATTTTTCCACCTTTGAAGAGACTGTGATTGTCCGTCGGGGCATGGCGGCACTTTCTTTCAGTATGAGCCTGGCGCCCTTCCCACAGACCATGGACGTGGCAGACCAACCCTACGAGATCGCGCTCGACCCGGATCGCAATCTGTCCGGCCTGACTTTTAGCGACTCCGACATCGAGAATCTTCCCGAGGATGAAGATGATCTGGCGCAGTATCTGGCCGACCTGGCCGGGCCGGGCGCCAGCGCCGTGGGCGGCGCCGAGACGCTGGTGGATGGCTTTAGCGGCGGAGGCCTTCCGCCGCGCGATCAGATTCAAGAGATTCGCATCAACAACAATCCCTACAGCTCCGAGTTTTCCCGTCCCGGTCGCGGTCGCATTGAAATCCGCACGCGCGCCGGAGCGGACAAGCTGCGCGGCAACGCTGGCTTCAATCTGCGCGACGACGCGCTGAACGCCCGCAACGCATTTGCCAACGAAAAGCCTCCCTATCAGCGACGCAACTTCCGCGGCAGCCTGAGCGGACCGATCATCAAGAACCGCATGTCGTTCTCCGTGAATGGCCGCCGCTTCGACGCACAGGACAACGACTCGGTGAACGCTTTCACGATAAATGGCGATCCCCTCAACTACGCAATTACCCGTCCGAACATGAACCAGGAGTTCGGCGGACGCACCCAGATCAATCTGCCCAGGAATCAGTCGCTGAATCTCAATGTGGAGTTTGGATCCGACCGCCGCTCGAACGAGGGCGTGGGCGGCTTCACACTGCTTGATCGCGCCACGTCGTCCAAGTCCAAGGAGATCAGTTTCCGCGCCAGCGAGACAGCGGCGCTCAGCGAACGCATGGTGAACGAATTTCGCTTTGGTTTTGAGCGACAGGTTTCCAGCACCACGCCGCTCACGTCAACCATCGCCATCAATGTGCAGGACGCCTTCCAGAGCGGAGGCGCGCCGCGATGGAACGAAGCAACCGAGCGCAACTTCCAGTTTGCCGATCAGATGAGCTGGTCGCGCGGCAAGCTCAGCATGAAGGGTGGATTCCAAGGCAGTCTACATCAGTTCCGCACGCTTTCACGCGATAACTTTCTGGGAACCTATGAGTTCGCTTCGCTCGATGCCTATCGCGCCGGCGCTCCGATCACCTTCACCGTCAACTCCGGCAACCCTGTCCTGGATATGAACCAGTTTGAGTCGGGCATGTTCCTGCAAAGCGACTATCGCGTCGCGCCCACGCTGATGCTCTCGTTCGGTGTGCGCCATGAGGCGCAGAATCATATCTCCGACGCCAACAACTTCGACCCGCGTTTTGGGTTTGCTTACAGCGTGGGCAAGTCCTCTGTGCTGCGCGGCGGAGGGGGTCTGTTCCACCAACGGCTGAATGCCAATACCGTACAGGGCGTGCAGCGTCTCGACGGCACGCGGCAGATTCAGACCGTCATCCAGAATCCTATATTTTGCAAAGATTGTAATCCGCTGGAAGGAGGCGGCATTGCCGAAAATCGCCTGCCCAATTCCCTGCGCGAGACCGATGCCGATCTGGCGTTGCCTTACACCATGAACTCGTCCATATCCTATGAAACGCGCCTGCCGCGCGGACTGTTTGTCTCGTTAAGCTACGATCACATTCGCGGCGTGCATCTCTACCGGAGCCGTAACCTGAACGCCCCGCTGCCGGGATTTACCACGCGGCCTGATCCATCACGCGGCAACATCCTGCTTCTGGAATCAACCGCCGCTTCGCGCTATCAGGGAGCAAGCATCAACATCAATCAGCGCATGGGTCGCCGCAGCGTGAACGGCCACTACACGTACTCGCTGAGCAACAATAACTCCGACGGCCCATTCTCATTGCCCGCCAACAACTATAACCTGCGCAGCGAGTGGGGCCGCTCCGCTGATAATCTGCGGCACTACGCCATCCTCGGATTCAATACGCCGCTGCCGCTGGGCATCGATGGCAACACGCGCATGCGCGCCACCTCGTCCCGGCCCTTCAACATCACCACGGGGAAGGATGATAATTTCGACACCACCACCAACGATCGCCCGGTTGGAGTGGAGCGCAATACTGGCATCGGCCCGGCGTTCTTCCAGCTCGACATCACGCTCCGCAGGAATTTCAGTCTGCACCGCGCACAACCGGCGCCAGCGACTCCACAAGCAGGTCCAGGTGGACGCCCGCGCGGAAACGGCGGCCCCGGCGGCCAGCCCCGTGGTGGACAAGGTGGCGGGCAAGCACCTCCGGTATCCAACTTCGTTTCAAATTTCCAGCGCCCCGGCGGTGTACAAGGTGGTCCTCCCCCCGGAGTCCAGCATGGCGGGCAGGGTGGTGGGCCTGGAGGAAATAATCAGCGGGGCGGGCCGCAATTAGCGCTTACTCTTAATATTACCAATCTTTTTAATCACACCAATCCATCCCGCTATAGCGGCGTGCAGACTTCTCCCTTTTTTGGTCGCGCCAACTCCGCTCGCGCGCCGCGCGAGATTGAAGTCGGCGTGCAGCTCAGCTTCTAGCGGAGTGCCGGGAAATATACCCGGTCAGACCTTCGCGCTGTCATTCTGAACGCAGCGAATAATCTGCTTTTGCAGCCGTCATGCGCAAAGCATATCCTTCGCTGCGCTCAGGATGACAGCGCAATTACTAAGCAGAAGATGGATTCAGGAGATGGATTAGTGTCCGCTGGAGGGGTCTTCCGCCGTGGGCTCCATGCGGATGCGCAGCGACTTCAGGAACTGAGCATCCTGGCTGGTCAGGATTAGTTCACCCGAAGGCCAGTTGGAAATTTCAGCGGGAGTGGCAGCGGCTTCATCGTCACGGCGGTGGAAGCCGATGGTGGCTTCCAGAATCATGAACACATCGTACCCGGCTTCGTGAATTTCCTGAATGGCCTGTGCGACCTTCTCTGATTCGCCCACCGATTCGTTGATGGCCTGGCCCAGATTCTTGAGCAGTTCTTTCAGACTATCATCCAGTTCCATGATTCGGGCCCTCTACCATCCGCGAGACATCGCCGAAAAGACTTGCCGCGCTCGCCAGCGGCCCTTGCCGTGCCCTCCATGACTAATACCAACAATAAGCATTCATCCGGAAGAGCAGTAACGAGGTTGCTGCGACAACCGAAACCATTGTAGTGACAGGACGCGAAGCGTGTCAATTTTACTTCCCGCCGGTAAATAGTTCCGTATGATGTTTGACGTGCCCCCGCAGGTTGGCTATAATCGTAAGGTTCAGCAGGTAAGTTAGGAATACACTGGCCGGGGCAAGCGCTTCCGGCCCATCGAGTTAGCTCGGTTACAGGAGAGTTCAGGATGTACGCCATTGTTGAGACCGGTGGAAAGCAGTACCGCGTCGCCCCCGGTGATGTAATTCGCGTGGAGACCTTGGAAGGCGAGACAGGCACAACGACCGCCATCGGGCGGGTGCTGGCGGTCTCCCCCGAGGAAGGCACTATCATCAGCGGAAAGAAAGTGGAAGGCGCCACCATCGAGGGCACCATTCTGGGCAATGATCGCGCCAAGAAGATTCTCGTATTCCACTACAAGAAAAAGAAGCAGTACAAGAAGATGCAAGGGCATCGCCAGAACTATACCGAAGTACGCGTTGACAAGGTCAACCTGTAACGCCGCGAAACTTCGCGCAATTGACTTCCAGATATGCCGGTAAGGCACGGAGAGTTTTGTAATGGCACATAAAAAAGGGTTAGGCAGTTCAAGAAACGGGCGCGACTCCAACGCGCAGCGGCTGGGCGTAAAGCGCTTCGGCGGCCAGTTGGTCTCCGGCGGCTCCATCATCGTCCGCCAGCGCGGCACACCGATCAAGGCCGGTGCCAATGTCGGGCGCGGCAGCGATGACACGCTGTTCGCCAAGATCACCGGCACGGTGCGCTTCATAGATAAGGGCCGCTCGGGCCGATTTGTGGCAATCGATCCAGTTGGCGCACCAGTGGCTGCGGCTTCAGCGGCCGCCACTCCAGCGAATTAGTCAGCAGCGGAAGACGGCCGTAGCGCCCTCTTCCGTTTTTTTGTATCCGCACGCCGGCGCCGCCAACGGATTCATTGCAGAGCATTCCTTCGGCGGCAATTGTTTCTTGGCGGCAGGTAGAGCGGACTCCACACGTGTTTGTTGATGAAGCAGTCATTACGGTGAAGGCGGGCAACGGCGGCAATGGCTGCCTTGCCTTTCGCCGTGAGAAGTACGTTCCCCGCGGCGGCCCCAGCGGCGGCGACGGTGGACGCGGCGGCTCCATCATCTTCGAGAGTACCCAGCAGCACAACACACTCATCCACTTCCGCTTCAATCCCGAGCATCGCGCCGAGCGCGGCGAGCACGGCCTGGGCAGCAATTGCAAGGGCAGCGATGGCAAAGATACCATCGTGCGCGTGCCCGTGGGCTGCGTGGTTACCGACGCGGAAACTGGCGAACTTGTTTTTGACTTCGACCGCCAGGGGCAGCACGTGGTGATCGCTCGCGGCGGGCGCGGCGGGCGTGGCAATTCCCGCTTCACCAGCTCCACGCATCAGGCGCCCATCGAACATGAAGAAGGCAAGATCGGCGTGTTCCGCCGATTGCGGCTGGTACTAAAACTGCTGGCCGATGTGGGGCTGGTAGGTCTGCCCAACGCGGGAAAATCCTCGCTGCTGGCGCGCATCTCCTCCGCCAAGCCCAAGGTCGCCGACTATCCATTCACCACGCTGGAACCGGTGCTCGGCATGGTTCGCGTGAACGACGACGAGAGCTTCGTGGTGGCCGACATCCCCGGTCTCATTGAGGGCGCGCATGAAGGCCACGGCCTCGGCACGCGCTTTCTCCGGCACATTGAACGCACTCGACTGCTCATTCACTTAATCGACGTCAGCGAGCACCTGCCTGCCGATATCGCGCACGACTTCGATGTCATCATGACGGAGCTGGCCAGCTTTGAAGCCACTTTTAATGGCGGTCTCGATGAGAAGCCGATGATCCTGGCCGCCTCGAAGATTGACCTGGCCGGTGATGGCGAAAAGCTGAAGAAGCTCGAAAAGTTGGCGAAGCGCAAGAAGATTCCCTTCATCAAGTTCTCTTCCGCAACGGGCGAAGGCATCGAAAAGCTGATCTGGACCATGGCCGCACACCTGCGCGAGATGCGCGCGGCGGATGAAGTTGCCAGGGTGGCCGAGCTGCTGCCCGGCGTGCCCGTCGCGTCCAGCTTTACAGTGGATCAACTCTCGAACGACCATTTCAGCGACGATGAGGATAACGAGGAGTCTGCGTGAAGATCGCGCTGTTCGGAGGCACCTTCGAC
>CAMBEY010000030.1 GCA_945865705.1 Candidatus Sulfopaludibacter sp. SbA3 | reverse complement strand
CGCGCGGCTCTGTAACGGCCACGCAGCAACTTTACCTGCGGCCGCTCGATAGCAACGAAGCGAAGCCCATCGCGGGCACCGAGGGTGCGGTGTCGCCGTTCTTCTCGCCTGACGGCCAGTGGATCGGCTTCTTCGCGGGTGGCAAGCTGAAGAAGGTTTCAGTGAACGGGGGGGTGACGGTAACGCTCGCCGGCGCGCCCATTCCGGGAGGCGCCATTTGGAGCAGCCAGGGTATTCTGGCAATGCAGGGGGCAACGTTGCTGGGCCTGCAACAGGTGTCGCAGGAAGGAGGCGCGCCGCAGGCGCTGACCCGGCTGGGGTCGGGAGAGCTCGTTCACCGCTGGCCTGAGTTCCTGCCGGGCGGCCAGGCGCTGCTCTTTGCGGGATCATCATCCAACGCTAGCTGGAACGCCGCGCAGATTGCCGTCCAGCCAACCAGCGGAGGCGAGCGAAAGAACCTGGCGCAAGGCACCGGGCCGCACTATGCCGCTAGCGGACATTTACTGTATGCGCAAGCCTCTGTCCGCCGTCATGTGCCTGAAGGTGTCCCGCCTGTTCGGCGGCTCGCCGGGAGTCTGGATGCGCTTGCAGGCCGCCTACGACCTGAAGAAGGCCGAGCAAAACAAGAAGGTCATGCAACGCGTCGCGCGCATCGTGCCCGTTAAGCCGGACGCAGAAGTCCGGGCCTGAACCTCAGACAAAAGATTTCCCAAGGAGTAAAACGATGGGGAACGTTCCGCCTGTCCCCGGTTTCGTCCCCTGAAATTTCAAACTGACCGACTACCCGATCGTTTCCTCAGGATGCTACTCGCCGACTTTGCTATTCTCCTTCCTGGCTGGTTCTCCTTTGCACCGTTCTCTGAGTGCGTCTACAGCTTATCGCTGTTTAAGACGGCCAGCCGTCTCATCCTAATCTGTCCTCGCTCTCGTTCTCAATTCGTTTCGCCTGACCGCTGCTGGTTCCGGCAGAATCTGTCAAGATATCAGTACGCCGTGGTCAGGCGGCCGTTTCGCGACCAAGCCTGAGCGGGGGATTTACCTTCAGTTGGCGACCTATCATAAAGAGCGAAAGTTTAATGGCAGCCAATCTTCAGCACACGCCGCAAGAAGTAATCGGGCAGGAACGAATTTTTGGTGACGACCTGGCGCTGGCCGCGGCCATCCTGGCGCGTGATCGCAAGGCCACGGCCCGGCTGGTGGAGTTGCACTCCGACGCGGTCCATCGCTATGTCTGGAGACGCTTGACGCCCCGCCTTGAGATGGTGGACGACATTGTGCAAGAGGTTTTCCTGGCTGCCTGGGGTGGTCTTAAGAATTACAGTGGAGCGGCGCCGCTGCACAGTTGGCTGCTCAGCATCGCACGCCACAAAGTGGAGGATCACTACCGGCGGACGCTGGGCGCGCACGCGGACGTTCTGGACGTTGACGGCGAGATCGAGATACCCGCGCCGAGCGCGGACCCGGTGCTTGGACTGGATGCCAAGCGGCACGCCAAACGGGCGGCGGAGATTCTCGCGCGATTGCCCTACGAGTACGCGATTGCCCTTCGCTGGCGTTATTGGGAGGACCGCTCGGCCAAGGAAATGGCCGAAGCGAGCGGCCGCACAGAGAAGGCCATTGAGCGATTGCTAGCCCGCGCGCGAGCCAGATTCAAGGCGCTTTGGGAGGAGCCGGCATGATGGACGAAACGTTCTCGAACGTCGCTATGCAGCATATCTTGCGCGAGGCCGAAGCTGCCACGGACGCGCCGGCAGGCGCATCCTCTCGCCTGAAGTCGCGCATCTTTTCGCAGCTGATTGAACTGGAACAGCAACAGGGACCTCTGCGGGTGCTCTCTGCCATCCGGGCTGCCGGAGAAAAACTATGTATCTTCGAAACGGCGGTAGCCGCGCTTCCCAGCGATGATCTGCAATCGCGCAATGCCTGTGCCGTCTGCCATGCGCGCATTCTGGGGGAACGCGTGGAGCGAGCTCCCATCTTTTGGCCGGGTTGCCCGTACGCTACGTTCTGCGGACATTAAAACAGTTTTGCAGTTGGTGTATCATTGCCCGGACGGTCGGGGGACTGAGTGCTCCAGGCAAAAGTGAAAATGCGCTAAAACGATTTGACCACCCCGAACAGGTTTTGGAAATTCATCAACCCGCCACTCGCGGGAGGACTCAGCCGCGCGGCAAACGGGTTGGCCGACATCATTTCGCTAAAGCTGTAGCGCAGCGCCCAGCCCTTACGCGGCGAAATATCGATGCCCACCGCCACACGCAGCCCTGCATGGTGCTCATCCAGCAAACTCACCACCGCCGGGCCTACCGAAAGGTAGGGTCGCAAGTGGCTCTCCCGCGGTCGAAAGTAGAGCATGGTATCGAACGCGAAGGCGCTCTGTGTGAGTGTGTCCTGTGAGGTGGAAAGGGCCGTGCCCGCCAATTGAGTGGTGGTCAGAAGATTGCGGTTCCAGATGTAGCCTGCCTGCGCGCTCACCCAGTCGTTGAAATGATAGCCCACGGCGAAGTTCGCCGCCGGTCCGACCCTGGGGTCATAGTTGGCAGCGGCAGGCGGCGTGGCGCGGATGGCGGATTTGCCGGAGAGCGCGGCTGTGCCCGCCAGCCCCGCGACGAAAACCTGTGCGCGAGCCGTGCTGCAGAACAGGAAAAGAGTGGCGATAACAAAAGGAATCTTCGGGTCCAAGGGTGGAGTTTAGCACAGAACGGAAGCATCGGGCACAGTTCTCGCCGCGCCCGATGCTCACTAAAAGACAATTACTATACCGGCTTAGTTGCCTTTGCCTCTGCCGTGAATCGGACGCGCTTCCACGATCACCCCCGCGCTGGTGCAGGTCCAGTAAACGTTGCCATTCGGAGCGACAGCAACATCAGTCGGTTCCGGATCGCCCGCATGAACCAAGGTCATCTGCGAAGTTTCCAGCTCATACTTCACGACGCGATTCATCCCGCCATTAGCTCCTGAAACTCCCGGCGTGGGGACTTCGGTGTAATACAAATTGCGTCCCTGCCGGTCGATGGCAATTCCTGTGGGCTTGTTCAAGCTGGAAAGCAGCACGCGAATCATACCGTCTTCCGCGCTGCGCACCAGAATGACGCCAGCCGAGCGGCAGGTCCAGTAGACATCACCGTTAGGGGCCACGGCGACATCCACAGGCTCCGGCTCACCCAGGTGGATGGTCTGAATACTCGATCCGTTGGCCGTCGCGAATACGCCGTTCAATCCGCCTCCTACTCCCGGTGTGGGGACTTCGGTGAAATAGACAACGCCTTTTTTGCTGATGGCGATTCCACTGGGCTTGTTGCGGCCCATGCTGAAGACCGTGGTTACCCCGTTTTTATCTTGCTTCAGAATCACGCCAGCGGACTTGCAGACCCAGTAGATCGATCCATCTTCGCCCACCACAATATTCACCGGCTCAGGTTCGCCGGAATGCAGTGATTCGATCAGCTGATTTTCCAGATTCAGTTTCTTCACGGCGTTGGTGCTGTTGCCGACTCCCGGATTGGGTAGCTCGGTGAAATAGACGATCTCATCGTCCACGGCAATGCCGGTTGGCTTGGCCAAACCGCTAGCCACTACCTTGAATTTGTATTCCTGCGCCAAAAGCAGAGATGAAGATGCCAGCAGGCACACTGCCGCTAAGGCGAACCTTATCCATCGCGTCATAAGACAACTCTCCTTGTTCCTTTTTTGATTTTTAGACTGAGCGGCGCGTCGCTTATGGTTAGTCGTGGATGATTTGAGAATCCCCCTCGCCGGAACCAATTCGTAAAAAAAAATGGCAGGCGGCAGCCCGTCTCACCATTGCTGAATGAGCTTGGTCCTGAGCAGTCGGTTCACGCTGTCTCTGCCTCGACCGCCTCCGTGGCCGCTGCATGATTTGCGGAGCGTGCTGGGTTGCCATGGCCTCAGCGGGGTTGTTATCAAAATCTGCGCAATCGGCGGAAGCATCCGAGGATGCGGTGGGGAGCGATGGAAAGATTCGAGACTTACGACGATTCCGCATGGTTGGGCGGAGCCGCGGGAGTTGTCAATTCCGCAAAGTCCGCAAATTTGGGTGACGGCGCGCGCGGCAACGGGTAATCGCGGAGAAATGAAGGGGGGAAATTGTGCGGAGGTCTTCCCGAGTCGCGAGTCCCGAACCTCGATCCTCAAACCTCATTTCCCGAGTTGGTCAATCTGGTCAGAGTGGTCAGAACTGTGAACGTTTGCACTTTGGGCGATCTGGATTCCTTGGATTATTTGTCAGGGTGGTTGGCCGCGCGCTGAGGGCGAACGTCAGGCGAAACTTAGGCGAATTTGGCGACTCGACATTTACTTGTCGGTTACTCGTTTTCGAGGCCCATCCACTTCGCCCTGATCCGGAGTGAGATGGAGTTGGACGTCCCGCCTTCGGGCGGAGGGTTGTAGGTCGTTACAGGAATCGTGGGGTCGCCGAAGACGCCGTTGTTCTGCAACGGGCCGGGAGCGTTGAAGGGATTGGGCAGCGCGCTGCGGACCATCGCGCCGGGAACCTTGGCGCGCAGCGTGCGCGGGTTGACGAAGGACGTCGGCACGGCCACGCCGTTCACCTTCACCACGGTCGAGCCGGTGTAGCCGACGCCGCGCACGGTCAGCTCGAAGTCCGCGCTGCCTTCCACCACGGTGTGCGGAGCGATGGCGCTGATCTCCGGTGTGGGCGTGGCGCCGGAGATGCGCCGCGGCGTCTGCGTGAAGCTGTAGTAGCTCGAAGTGTAGCCCAGCTTGATGAACTCGCCGGCCTTCATCACGCGCTCGATCTTCCTGGTGTTGCGGATGTCCCGCAGCGGATCGGCGGAGAGGACCACGAGGTCGGCGAATGATCCGGCGGCGAGCGTGCCCACCAGCGGGTTGCCGCGCGCGCCTTTCTTACCCGCGAGTTTTTCCGCGGACCAGATCGTAGCCGATTGCAGCGCCTGCATCGGCGTCAGTCCCGCCTCGACGAGCATCTCCATTTCCTGATGCAGGCCCAGTCCCACGGTGCCGCCGGTTACGGTGTCCGTACCCGCATGGATCTTGCCTCCTAGCTCCACCCAGCGTTTTACGAAGCGCTTGCTGATCTCGTAACCGGCCTTGAATTCCACGAGGTCGGCGGGCGCGATATGCGACATCATCATCTTGTTCTCATACTTCTTCGAGAAGTTGCGGGCCTCATGCAGGCGCTGCATCACGGAGTGCGAGATGCTCTGCGGATAGTAGGCCGCGAGGCTTTGGTCTTGCAGCAGTTGATACACTTCCTGCTCGAACTCGGCGGCGCGCGGGCTGAACGATCCCATTTCATAGAGCTGCGTGGGATTCAGATACGCGCCGCCGGCGATGACTTCGCGCATCATCTGCTCGGTGCGATTGGTGTCGCGAAGGAACGCGGCCCAGTGCAGATACTTGCCGGTTTGAAAGTCATCATGCTCCTGCGCGGTCATCTGCGGGACGGCGAATCCCCAGAGATGCTCGATGACGTCGAGGCCGCGTCCCACCGACTCGACGGCGTTCTCGGTGTGGCCGAAGATCATCAGGCCGGCGCGATGAATTTCGTCGGCGGCCCATGCGTAGGCGGCTTTGGTGGAGTCATTGTAGTCGGGCATCTTGGTGAAGTCGGGCTTCTTCTCGATCCAGGCGCGGACGTTCTTGCGGACTTGATCCTCGCTCATGGCGCCGTTGAAATCGGGCCGCCCGGCGGAATCGTAGAGACGCGGAGTGCGGTAGGAAGCGTTGCTCGACGCGGTCTTCACGCGCGGCAGGTCGGTGCCGATGCCCATTGCCGTGGTAACGCCGTGATTGAGAAACAGTTCGCCCATCCACTCTTCATAGTGAACGTGCGAGTCGATCAGGCCGGGGATGATGAACTTTCCGGCGAGATCAATCACCGTTGCGCCCGTCGGCACAGAAGTATTACGGCCGCCGAACGCGACGATCTTATCGCCTTGAATCACGATGACTGAATCAGGGATAGTCGCATCGCCAGCGCCGCTGATGAGCGTGGCGCCGCGCAACGCGATGGCTCCAGCGGGCGGGGTCTGCGATTGCGCTTGGACCACGAACCGTCCAGCGATGGTGATGGCCAGCAGCAGAGTAAGATTACGGACTCCAGTCATGTGCTATCCCTCCAAAATGATTCGCCGGTGGCGGCGCTTCTGCGACTAATAGTAACAATTCTTTCTCGCCCTGCGTAGCATTATGGACTAAAATTGCACGATGCCCGTTGGACATTGCCTCTTCATCAGTAGTGGTGATCGTGAGCCAACAAGGCACAACTGCGTTCGACATTGGAATAATATAAAAATGACTGACACTTATTTTCGCTCACCGCTCTGGCGCGTCGCCGCGCAAAAATGTTTGAACGTATCGCTAGCGTGGCTGCTGCTGGCGCTGTTCGCGGGCACCGCCTTTGCGCAGAGCTCAGGGCAGGCGACGCCGGTCACCTCGCGGCCAGTTGAAGCTCCGCCGGCTGCGGAATTGCAGCCCGGTCACGGGCTGGTGAGTCCGCTGACGCAGGCCGTGCGCACCACAGTGCCCATTGTTCTCGATGGCGTGATGGATGAAGCGAGCTGGGCGTCGGCGCCTCCCGTCAGACGATTGATCCAGCGCGATCCGAAGATGGGTGAGCTGACCACCGAGCCCACCGAGGTGCGCATTCTTTTCGACACCGACAACCTCTATGTGGCGGTCTATTGCTTCGACTCGGAGCCGGAGAAAATTGTGGCCACCGAGCTGCGCTACGACGCCGAGATGGAAGGCGACGACATCTTCGAGGTGATGATCGACACTTTCCACGATCATCGCAGCGGCTACCGCTTTCGCGTCAACCCGCTAGGCACGATTCGCGATCAGTCAGTGGGCGAGGAAGGTCTGATCGTCAACGAAAATTGGGATGAGAAGTGGGAAGCGAAGGCGCGCGTAACAAACGAAGGATGGTTTGCCGAGATACGCATTCCCTTTGCGGCCATGCGCTTTCCCGAAGGCGACAATCTGCGCTGGGGCATCAACTTTCATCGCACCATAATTCGCAAAAATGAGGACTCGTTCTGGTCCGGCTACAATCGCGGCTACACGCTGACGCGCATCTCGGGGGCGGGGCACATGGATGGCCTGGAGGGCATCAAGGGCATGCGTCTGCGCGTGAAGCCCTATGTCGCCGGGCGCATGGTGCAGACGCCGAACACCCGAGGCTTGCAGACAAATTGGCTGGGCGATCCGGGCCTGGAGATCGCCAAGCTCTTGATCACTCCGCAGTTCGCATTGGACCTGACCGTGAATCCCGACTTCGCGCAGGCCGAGGTGGATCAGGCGCAGGTGAACCTGACGCGCTTCAACCTGTTTTTCCCGGAGAAGCGCGAGTTCTTTCAGGAAGGTTCCGGCATCTTCCAGTTCGGCACGGGCAGCCGCTTCGGCACATCGTCGGACCTGATCGTGTTCCATAGCCGCCGCATCGGATTGAACGACCGCCGCGAGGAGATTCCCATCCTGGGCGGGTTGAAGTTGAGCGGCAAGCAGGGTCGGCTGGAGGTGGGCGCGCTGAACATGCAGACGCGGCGGCGCGGCACGTTTGGAGAGCGCGGCGCGGAGGCCAGTCAAAATTTTTCCGTCCTGCGCGCCAAGGCCACCATCATGCCGCGCTCGTATGCTGGATTCATTTTCACGCGCAACACGGGGAGCCGGCTGGGTGGCGACAATCGCACGCTGGGCTTGGACACCAACTTTTCACTCATTCGTTATTTGAACTTGCAGGGGTTTGTCTCCAAGACCTCCACGCGCGGCCTGGATGAAAAAGATTGGTCGGGCAAGGCGGCCCTCGAGTGGAGCTCGGACCACTATCAATACAGCGTGGAACATATGCGCGTCGATGAGAATTACCGGCCCGAGATGGGCTACGTGCGACGCTTCGAGGCCGGTTGGAAGGGACTTGAGCAGACCAAGCTGGAAGCCGCTTATAAGCCGCGCCCCGGTTGGGAGGGCGTGCGGCAGTTAAACTTCTCGACGGCGGTGGACTACTTCGCCGACCGCGATGGATTGCTCGATACGCGCGAGGCGCGCGGTGCGGCCAGCATGACGTTCCAGAGCGGCGATATTATTCGCGTGGGAATTGCCCGCTACTTCGAGCGCCTGCAAACTCCGTTCCGCATCGCGGGCGGCGGCGGCACGGTGCCGGTGGGAGATTATCGCTTCAACCGCTACAACGCGCAATACACGCTGTTCAGTGGCAAGACCGTCTCCGGCAATTTCACCTTCGAGCGCGCCGGTTTTTATGACGGCACCATCTCCACTTTTTCGACTTCGCCGTTCTGGAGAGCCAATGCGAATTTTTCGCTGTCGCCGGGCTTTGAGTGGAACCGTATCACACGCTTGGGCAATTCATTCGATACGCGCGAGTTGAATCTGGTGGGCAACTATTCACTCAGCCAGAAGTGGCTGACGCGCTCGACATTTGTGCTCAACAGCCAGGACCAGAACGTGCTCATGAATTTCCGCGTGAACTATCTCTACAAGCCCGGCGACGATCTGTTCCTGGTCTACAGTGAGTCGAGAATTTACGGCGACGCGAGCGCGCTGGTGAATCGCGCGATCATCGCTAAACTAACTTACTCCGTGGACTTCTAGCGCGATGAACCGTGGGGTTTACGTTGTCATCCTGAGCGCAGCGAAGGATCTGCTTTTCTGCTCAAGCAAAGGGGAAAAGCAGATACTTCGCTGCGCTCAGGATGACAACAATTGGGGAATTGGAAAGTCATGGAAGGGTGCATTACAAACTAGGGACGCATTACAAACTATTGCTCGTTGAGGATATCTGAACCATGCAAGTTAAGCCGTCTGAACTGAAGCCGCGCGAGTTCTACCGCATCCTGATCTCGGCGGTCGCGCCGCGTCCCATCGCCTGGGTTTCCACCGTCAGCAAGGATGGCATCGCCAATCTCGCGCCGTTCTCCTTCTTTAACGCGCTGTGCGGCGCGCCGCCGCTGTTGGGGTTTTGTCCCGGCATTCGCGCGAGGGAGGTTCGCGAGGTGCTGGGCTCGCCGGTGAAGGACACCTTGCAGAATATCCGCGACACGGGCGAGTTCGTAGTGGCCGTCGTCACCAACGACCTGGTCCAGCCTATGAATCTGACGGCGGGCGATTACGAAGCTTCGGTGGATGAATTCAAGCTGGCCGGTGTTACGCCCCGCGCGTCGCAGATGGTGAAGCCGGCGCAGGTGGCCGAGTCGCCGGTAAACTTTGAATGCAAGGTCTATCAGATTCTCGACTTCGGCACGGAGACCTCCGGCGGCAGCATGGTGATTGGTGAAGTGGTAGCCGCCAATCTGGCCGAGTCCGTTTTAGTGGATGGCTGCATCGACGGCAACTTGCTTGATCTGGTGGGCCGCATGGGCGGCAATCAATACAGCCGGACCACGGATCGTTTTGACTTGGCGCGGCCGGCATTGGACACGACTGTGAAATAGCGCGGGTAAAAATTTCAGCATGAAGCTCCCGGCATGAAGCTAAAAGACAAAGTGGTAATCATCACCGGCGGCAGTCGCGGCATCGGGCAGGCTGTCGCTATGCACTGCGCGCGCGAGGGCGCTCGCGTGGGCATCTGCTCACGCACTGCAGCGGAGATGGATGCGACGGTCGCGCAGCTTCGGCAGCAGTCTCCCGACGCCGCCGGATGGTCCTGCGATGTTGCCGAGGAAGATCAGGTCGCCGAGTTTGTCAGGAAGGCGCAATCTCACTTCGGGCACATCGACGTGCTCATCAACAACGCTGGCGTCATGACCCGCCCCGTGCCCATCACGGAACTGGAAGCGCGCAAGTTCGACTACGCCATCAGCGTGAATCTGCGTGGCACGTTCCTGATGAGCAAGGCCGTGGTCCCCATCATGCAAAAGCAGCGCGGCGGGTCGATCATCAACGTCTCGTCGATGGTGGGCCGCGGTGCCTACGCCAACTTCGTGGGTTACGCAGCCTCTAAGTGGGGCGTGGAGGGCATCACCGTAACGCTGGCGTCGGAGTTAAGCTCCGATCGCATTCGCGTCAACTCGGTCGAGCCCGGTTACGTGGCCACCAAGATGACCGGATTTCACGGCTGCAAGCCCGAGTCAGTAACCGATGTGTTCGTCTATCTGGCCTCGGACGAGTCGAAATCGGTAACCGGCAAAATGATCAGCTCCTCCGGCTGGAAGTCGCAAGTCAGGTAAGGAAAAAACACACAATCTAACCGTTGACCTCTGCGGCTGGCTGGCATAAACTTTTTACGTTGTTCTCCATTGTTATCCGTTCACTGTTCGCCCAAAGAGGGCTCAGAAGTTAAGTCTAGAATCAGGAGTTTCCCATGGCAGAAGGCAAATTTTCCGGGCCGCCCGCCGCATTATCCACTGACAATAATAATTGCGGAAACGGTTGTGACGAAAAGTCTACCGAGCAGCCGCGCGCCGGGCTTTCGCGCCGCGATTTCTTGAAACGCAGCAACGCGGGGGCTGTCGCCGTTGGCGTGATGACCGGTACGGGCTTCACCGCCGCGCTGATCGAGCCAGCCGAGGCACAAGTGGCAGCCAAGCCCGCCGCCGCTAACGCCGCGCCGCCCGCGCCGCTGAAGTCGCGCAAGTTGACGCTGGATATCGACGGCAAGAAGCATGATGTTACCGTCGACGTGCGCGAGAGCCTCTGGGAGACGATGAACTACCAGCTTGGGCTGGCCAACTCCAACCTCGGCTGCGATCGCGCGCAGTGCGGTGCCTGCACCATTCTGGTGGATAGCAAGCCGGTGAACGGCTGCACGGTACTCTCGGCGCGCAACGGGCGCGGCCAAAAAATTCTCACCGTCGCGGGCATCACCAAGGGGCCTGGCGTGGCGGGACTGCATCCCGTGCAGCGAGCCTTCTGGCTGGAGGGCGGATTCCAGTGCGGCATCTGCACGCGCGGATTCGTGATGGCCTCCTACGCGCTGCTTGAGAAAAACAACAAGCCCACCAACGATGAGATCAAGGAAGCGCTGGCCGGCAACATCTGTCGTTGCGGCGAGTATCCGAAGATTCTCAGCGCAGTGCAGAAGGCCGCGGCCGAGATGCGCGGCGAGAAGGTCGTCTACACCGCTCCGCTGATTACAGGCGATGCGCCGGTGGCCGTGGCAGCTCCAGTTGCCAACGCCATCACCAAGCAGTTTGAGTTTGCTGCGCCGCTCGGCACCATCGAGCAGTATGACGATCTGGCCAGCGAGCTGAAGCAGCGGCCCGGCATCCTCGGCGTGGCGGGCAGCGAGCGAACCATTGCGCCCACATGGGACCCGGCGAAGATTGACGAGGCTGGCGTGCGCCGCGCCTTGGCCGAACTGGGACATGCTGTCAGGTAACGAGGAACACGGAAGCCCGCGAGAGAGTTTTGAGGAGAGACATTATGGCACTCAAAGTGGATGCGCTAAAAGTTGTGCAGGACCCCGCATACGCGGCCAGTCTGAGCGATGAGCACTGGCAGGCGCTCACGGACGACCCGGAGTGGAACCTGCTGGTGGGCGAACAGCGCGAGATGGTGGAGCCGGTCTATGAGATTTACGGCCACCGCCTGGGCATTCCCGCGCCACGCCCGCGCGGCGAAGTCTTGCTGGCGCAGGCCCAGCTTGCTCAGGCACAGGCGGCGGCCAAGCCCGCCGTGGTGGCGGATGCGGTTGCCGGTGGCGGCGCTGGTGGATTTCAAGTGGTCGGCACCCGCGTGCCGCGCCTGCATGGTTACGGAGTGGTAACCAACGTCGGCCAGTACACGCAGAACATGCGCATGCCCGGGATGCTGCACACGCGGACGCTGCGCAGTCCCTACCCGCACGCGAAGATCAAGAAGGTGGACCTGACCAAGGCCCGGGGGCTGCCCGGCGTGATCGCGATTCTATCCCGCGATACGCTGCCCGCCGAGTACCGCGACGTGAAGCTGGGCAGCGGCCCGCCGGATCGCTATCTCTTCAATGAGGAAGTATTTGAAGTGGGCTCGCCCATCGCCGTAGTCGCCGCCGAAAATGAGCACGTCGCCGACGAAGCTACGCATCTGATCGAAGTGGAGTACGAGATTCTGCCCGCCACGCTCGACATGATGGAAGGGACGCTCGCCAGCACCGTCAAGCAGTGGGAGAGCAAAGAAGACGGCACGATTATCGCCAAGACGCCGCCACTGGTGCGCGGCAACCCCGACGGCGCGCGCGCCGACATCAACCTCGACTCCGTGCTTACGCGCGCCACCGAGCAGCACATGCCGCTTGAGATGACCAACTCGCTGATGTACTGGGACCAGGACCGTCTGGTCGCTTACTACACCAACCAACACGCGCACGGTTCGCGCTCCGGCCTGTCGCAGGCGCTGAAGATTCCCGTCAATCGCGTGCGCGTGATTCAACCCGGCTATGTGGGCTCCGGCTACGGCTATCGCTCCGGAGTGGACTTGGCCGAAATTCACGCGGCGATTCTGTCGAAGATTACCGGACGGCCCGTGAAGAACATGTACACGCGCGAGGAGGACTTTGTAACGCGCACGCACCGCCCCGAGTTCCGCAATGAGATGAAGTTCGGCGTCAACCGTGACGGCGCGATTCAGTACGGTCAGTTCCGCGTCTTCGGCAACGTAGGCGCGCAGCGCGGCGGCGCGGCCAATGGCGCATGGTTCATCATGCAGACGCTCTACAAGATTCCCAACTTGAAGCTCGAAGCCATCGACGTGTTCACCAACAGCTTCAAGTCCGGTCCCTATCGCTGCGTCAGTCATCCCAACGGAACCTTCGCCATGGAAATGATGATGGAGAAGGCCGCCTACGCCATCGGCATGGACCCAGTCGAGTTCCGCCTGAAGAACCTCAACGAAGAGGGCAATCCGGAAACGAAGAAACCGTACAGCAACTCCGGCGTCCGCGAGTGCATCACCAAAGCTGCGGAGAAGATCGGCTGGAAACAGAACTGGCACGCGCCGCGCGCGAAGCAAGTCCGGCCCGGAGTGTTTCACGGCATCGGGCTGGCCGCGCACTCGTGCAGCCACGGCGGCGGTACGAATCCCGCGACGGGGCAGGTGATCGTCAACTCCGACGGCAGCGTGCAGTGCGTCTCCGGCTCGACCGAGATCGGCCCCGGCCAGCGCACGCAGATGGCCATGATTACCGCCGAAGCGTTGGGCGTGTCGCTGCATCGCGTCAGCATCGCGACGTATGTGGACACCGACAACACCACCGACGCCGGCAGCACCTCGGGCAGCCGCCAGACCAACACCGGTGGTCGTGGAATGTATGAGGCGGCGATGGACGCCAAGCGCCAGATACTCCAGCTTGCCGCCGAGAAATTTGTGGATGACGCCAAGCGCAAAAACGAGACGCTGCAAGTAGCTGCGGCGGACCTCGACATGCGCAACGGCGAGATTTTCGTCAAGGCGACTCCGGCGCGCAAGCAGCCGCTGGAGGCCGTCGTCAGCGCTTACGGACTACCCGTGCTGGGTCGCGCCATCTACAAGCAGGACAATGACTGGGAGCGCGCCGCATGGGCCGCGCACGCCGCCGAAGTGGAAGTTGACACCATGACGGGCAGCATCACGGTTACAAAGTACGTCGCCGCGCATGACGTGGGCCGCGCCATCAATCCTTTCGCGCTGGAGCAGCAGATTGAAGGCGGCGTGGTCATGGCTCTGGGCGCTGCGCTGATGGAAGAGTTGCTCATCGACCGTGCCACGGGACTGCCGCTCAATCCCAACATGCTCGACTACCGGCCGCCGACGATCCTGGATGTTCCGGAAACGATTGATGTCATTCTGGTCGAGAAGCCCAAGGCCTACGGCGTCTTCGGCGCGCACGGCATCGGCGAGCCTCCGATGGCTCCGCCGGGACCGACCATCGCTGCGGCGGTGCACAACGCCATCGGCGTGTGGATGGACAGCATGCCCATGACCCGCGAGAAAGTGCTCGCCGGGTTGCGTAACGTTCGATAGCCAGTCGTTCGTCGTTATGTTTTCGTGTTTATGTTTTCGTCAGGGCACGACTTCAGTCGTGCCGCCCAGAGGTCACCAACACGCGGCTTCAGCCGCTGAGGTTCATGCTTAGTAATTGATCCGTGGAAAGCTGAGGTAGCACGCCATGAAAAGTTTTGAACTGTATGAGCCTAAGAACGTGCAGGAAGCCCTCGTCGTCTTGAAGACGCACGGCAACAAGGCGCGCGCACTGGCGGGCGGCAGCGACCTGGTTGCCGGCGTGATGAAGGACTGGGTGGAAGGCACGGGGATGCCCATGCCTGACGCGCTGGTGGATTTGTCCACGATCCCGCAGCTCAAGGGCATCAAGGCCGACGCGCGCGGCATCACCATCGGCGCCATGACCACGCTCACCGACATCATCGAGAATAAAGAAGTCATCGCGCGCATCCCGCTCTTGAAAGACGCGGCGCACAGCGTCGCCTCGCAACTCATTCGCAACTACGGCACGCTCGGCGGCAACCTGAATCAGCGTCCGCGCTGCTGGTTCTTCCGCGGCAAGGATTTCGACTGCTTCAAGAAGGGCGGCGACTTCTGCTACTCGGTTAGCGGCGACAACCGCTACCACGCCATCATCGGCGGCGAGGGCTGCTACATCGTGCATCCGTCCGACACCGCCACCGCGCTACTGGCTTTGAACGCCTCGGCGAAGATCGCTGGCCCGGCGGGCGAACGCACCGTCGCCTTCGACAACCTCTTCGTCGGGCCCGGGGTCAACATTCTTGCTGAGAACGTGCTGAAGCCCGAAGAACTTATGACTGAAATCTTCATCCCCAACCCCGCCCCCGGCACCAGGCAGGCCTGGACGAAGCTCAAGAACCGCCAGGTTTACGACTTCGCCGTCTGTGCCGTGGCCACCGCCTTCACGGTGGAGAACGGTACGTGGAAAGACGGCCGCATCGTGATGGGCGGCGTCGCGCCCGTCCCCTACCGCGCGCTGGTCGTCGAAAACGCCATCAAAGGCAAAGACATCAAAGCCGCCATCAAACAGGCCTCCGCCGCCATCCGCACCGTCGCCCGCCCCATGAGCATGAACGCCTACAAAGTGGACATCGCCGCCAACATGCTGGAGCGCACGATTCTGGCCGGTCTGGCTTAACGGGATGCCTCGACATCTAGCCATCGTGCAGGCTTTGGAACGGATATTTCAGGGTATCAATCGTCTGAAGGAAGCGTTCCCGAATCGCATGTTCACAATCGATGGTCGCCTTGTTGGCGACATTGGCGAAATAATTGCCTCTCTGGAATACGAATTGGATTTACACGAACGTTCCCAGCCCGACCATGATGCTGAAACTTCGGACGGTCGTCGTGTGCAAATTAAAGCTACATTTCGAGATCAGTTAACTTTTAAAACGGTCCCCGACTTCTATTTGGGCTTCAAGCTTTTTGAAGATGGAAATTACAAAGAAGTCTTCAACGGACCAGGGAAGGTGATTTTCGATCGATATAAGTCGCGAAAGGGTATTGGCAAACAATTGCTTTCGTTTCCGATTAAGGAGCTTAATCGACTGTCTCTTGAAATACCCGAAGACTTGCGCGTTCCAAAACGCAATATTTCCTGACGCCACACAACTCACGTGGGCAACTTTACTAGGCTGCTGCAATTGGATGGACATTTCGTTCGATGATTGAGGCCGCGCCGGAGCGGCGTTCCAGTTCTAGGTCGTAGAAGTTTTGTAGGTTGAGCCAGAACTCGGCGTTGGTGTTGAAGTAGCGGGCTAGGCGCAGAGCAGTATCGGCGGTGATGCGGCGGCGCTCGTTAACAATCTCGCCAATGCGCGTGGCCGGTACGCGCAGATCCAGAGCTAGGCGGTTAGTCGCGAGGCCTAGCGGACCCATGAAGTCCTCGCGTAAAATTTCACCCGGATGCACCGGCGGCATGAGCGATTTCTTCACGGTTTCCTCCTAGTGATAATCCGCGATTTCCACATCGTGCGCGTGGCCGTCGCGCCAGACAAAACATATCCGCCACTGGTCATTAATTCTAATGGAGTGCTGGCCTTTCCTGTCCCCGCGCAATGCCTCCAGTTGATTGCCCGGTGGAGAAGCCAATATCCGCAATTCCGTTGCGGCGTGAATCTGCAGCAGCTTCCGCAAGGCGATTCTCTCGATGGAACGGAATCGCCTGCTCGGCTCGTACTGAAACAGGCGCTCTGTTTCCTTCGACCGGAAGCTTTGGATCACATGTCAATGATACAACGTATCACGTACTACGTCAAGCGATGTACGGACCGATCTGTATTGCGAATCCCGAGTTGCTATTTGCTCCCCGCGCCAAACCGCTGGTTGGTCCACTTGGCTACGTAATCGAAGAAATTCTTGACGCTGTTGTTGTAGGGGCCGCCAGCGCAATCGCTGCAGCCGGTGATGCCGTGGGTGGCGCCTTCGATGGTGATGAAGTCCTTGTTGGCGCTCTTGGCCTGCTCCAGGAAGTATTCGCTGTCGCTCACGAAATAGTGCGCGCCCATGGCGGTGATCAGCACTGGGACGCTGATGCTGCGCAGCGCGCAGGGGACGGAGTTGTTGGTCGAGCACCAGTCAATCTTCGAGTAGTCGAGCGAGTCGGTCGAGCGGATGGCGTTGGCGCTGAGGAAGCTGGTCAGGGTGAGCACGCGCACGCCGTCGTTGAAGTTGCCGTTCAGCACGGCGCGCGTCAGGTCCGGCGGGCGCACGCTCTTGATGATCTCGGTCGAAATCGTACCGTCGTTCTTGAG
>CAMBEY010000029.1 GCA_945865705.1 Candidatus Sulfopaludibacter sp. SbA3 | reverse complement strand
AAGTTGTCCGTCTTTGATATTGATGCGGATTTTACAGAGGACAAATGGCCTGCGCGAATGGAAGCAATCAGAAAAGGAACTCTGCCCACTCAGGAGTTTCGCCATCGAACACGAGATGGAAGAATCTTCCCGGTGGAGATTGCCACAAGTTATCACATGTTTGGCGACCGTGAATTCACTTGCAGCTTCGCCCGGGATATCAGCAAGCGCAAGAGGATGGAGTGCGTCATGGAGGCGCTTACGGTGAGCCTGGCTGGGCTGACCGGACAGGCTTACTTGACCGGAGCCTTGCAATCTCTTGCCGACTTGACCGGCGCCGAAGTCGTCATGATCACGGATTTTAGCTTCTCCGACGAGGACAAATTGCACATGATTGCATGTTGGAAAGATGGACAGTTGTTGCAGGAAATGAAATATCAAATGAGCGGCACTCCGTGCGAGCGAGTCGCGAGAGAACGCTTTTTCACTTGTCAATCCGGCGTTGCGGACTTATTTCCGGGGGCGAAGCATCTTCGAGATTGGGAAATCGAATCCTACGCGGGAGCCCGCATTGCTGATCGCTCGGGAAATTTTATAGGAGTTCTGGCGGTGATGGGCCGGAGACCATTATCCAATTTGGAGGAAGTGCGATCGACACTTAACCTGTTTGCGCTTTCCGCCGCCGCTGAGCTGGCGCGACAGCGAAACTCCGCACAGCTTCGTGAAGTGTTCGACTCCGCGCCGGATTTTATGTTAATGATTGATCAGAAAGGCAGAATCATATCCGTGAATCATGCCTCGATGCAGATGCTCGGTTATTCGGAAGAGGACCTGATTGGACAACCGATGGAAATGCTGGTGCCCGAGCAGTTGCGCCAGAAGCACGCTCAACTTCAGGACGACTACTTTCGGCAACCCCGCCTACGGTTCATGGGCGAACCCGGCATGGCGCTCCCTGTGCGCAAGAAAAATGGGGAATTGCTTCCGGTCGACATCAACCTCCGCCCTGTGATGACCGTGTCCGGCCAGTGCGTCATTGCAGCCATCCGTGATGTTTCCCTGCGCGAGAAATACACGGAGGAACTGCTTGGCTTTAATGCCAGGTTGGAGGAGCAGGTTCGCCAGCGCACGTCCGAGCTGGAGGAGGCGGAGAAGAGCGCTAACCTGGCAAACCAGGCGAAAACCATCTTCCTGGCCAACATGAGCCACGAATTGAGATCACCGCTTCAGGCCATCATCGGTTTCAATGAACTTGTCAAACAGGACAGCAAGAAACTGTCCGCAAAGGCTCGGCATTATCTGGACAATGTCCACTTGGCCTCCGAACAGCTACTATCCGTTATCAATCAAGTCCTGGATATATCCAAGATCGAAGCCGGATACGTCGAGCTATGGAAGACAAATTTTGATGCCGGCGCTGAACTTGAAATGGTTGTCGGCACGATGATACCAATGGCCACCGAGAGGAAGGTTGTGCTTCAATATGCAGGCGGCGAATTCTGCCATGTCCATGCGGACGCTTCGTGCTTTCAGCGAATTGTCATGAATCTGATTAGTAACGCTATTAAATTTACCCCCCCCGGGGGGCACCATAACCGTGGAGGCTGGCAATCTCGGCGAAATGGTCGAGGTGGCGGTAACAGATACCGGGCTGGGAATCGCCGAGGAACACCAGGAAGTCATCTTTCACGAATTTCGCCAGGTGGACAATACGATTTCGGGCGTCCATGAGGGCACTGGTCTGGGTCTGGCTATCGTGAAGAGGCTGGTCGAACAACAGGGCGGCAAAGTGGCTGTGCAGAGCGCTAAAGGCAGCGGGAGCCGCTTTTGCTTCACCTTGCCGGCGGGTAGGCCAGCCACGAATTGACATTCTATTGTCTGGCTATTGTCTGGCTATTGTCTGGCAACATGCCATTTATTCCTGTATAATCGCAAGGGGCCTGTCTCTTTAGTGGGAAGAGGCGCCCCCCCCCCCCCAGGAAATACGATTGGAAATTGACTTTTAAGCATCCTGAGAGGTTTGCCTGAGGTGTGTGTCACAACCAGGTATCGGATGGAACTGTAGTCCAACTTGCGGATTCAAGATTTGTCGAGCTTCGAACGATCTATATAAACTGCTGGGAACCGTATAGTTTCCTTTAGCAAATGCTGTAAAGACAGGAGACCATATGCCTCAGACATCGAGATCAGCTTCCCCGAAAACGGGTCGGCGATTACTGATTGCGGAAGACGATGACCTCAACCGTGAGTTGCTGATAGCGATACTGGAGTTGCTTGGACACTCTGTGATTGCCGTCACTGACGGAGAGGCAGCCGTCAAAATGATCATCTCCCTGAAACCTGCGGCGGCCTTGATCGACATTCGGATGCCGAAGAAGGATGGGCTGCAAGTGGTCAAGGAAATCCGGGCCATTGCGGAGTTCAGCAGTTTGCCCATGATCGCGCTGACGGCCTACGCCATCCGTGGAGACCGCGAACGGTGTCTTAGCGCTGGGTTTGACGAATATGTCGCCAAGCCTTTCAAGAAGCGGGAACTGAAGGTGGCCCTGGATCAATTGCTGAAGTAATTTCTTGATATACCTGAATCCCGTCCTTGGGATGACAGCGGATTTGTGGCGGTGAATGGTTGCTTGTTTTCGCCACGCGACGAATCAGAATCTGCGCAATACCGCAACGACTCTGCCCTGCACGGCCACATCCTCGGCGGCGACCATGATGGGATCCATGGCAGGGTTGGCTGGCTGCAGCCGGATGATGTTTCCCTCTTCCCGGTACAATCTCTTCAGCGTCGCCTCGTATCCCTTGATTAACGCAACGGCAATTTCGCCGTCGTTCACGGTGCTGCACTTTTCCACGGCCACAAAATCTCCATCCAGAATGTGGTCCTCGATCATGGAGTTGCCGTTCACCTCCAGAATATGCACATCTTTTCGGTCCACAATGTCAGCCAAGGAGATAAAACCAGGCTGTTCGAATGCTTCGATCGGCCGCCCTGCTGCTATGCGGCCTGCCAGAGGGAGGCCGCATGGTCGCGCCGCTGGCGTGATCTCTTCCCCTTGGAGTGCAGCGTCTTTGCCCGAAGCTGAAGCGAGTCTGGCATTAGGTTTATTGGGATCGATCTTCCAAGACTCCAGAAACACGCGCTTCGTCGGAATGATGAGATCACTCGGACTGCGTGGCGGGATTATCCAATCCTGTCGAGCAAGAGTATCCAGCTTGCTTCGCAGACTCCACTGGGACTCCTGCATTCCATCCAATAAAGTCTGGAAATCCGGGCACGATCCGTGGGCACACAGGTAGTCCACAATGAATTCAAGGACTAAACTCTGTCGGTAGCTAAGTTCCATAGTATCTGTAAATTTAGCGGACTTGTTGGCGACTCCGCAGTATCTCCTGAATGCCGCAGCATTGAAATATTAACATATTCCAAGAAAAACATTGCCCCCAAAACTACTGTAGTAGAAGGGGAATCCAATCATGCTCGGATTGCATGGAAGGACATTCATCAAATCGTAGAAAGCAGCAGATCTCAACTGCTAGCGCGAGTGGTGAGTCCGTGTAGGATAGAGGGCGGTTGCTGGGGGGAGGCGGAGCTAGCGTTGATGAACCTGGTGATGGAAGAGGGGGAGGTGCGGCAACTGGCTGGGAAACGGCAGCAGCACGCCGAGCGCCGCGCCGCAGGAGCGGGTGGTGTGGAGCAAGCTGATGCGAAGGCTATGGACGTGGCACTACTACGCGGTGGTGAAAAATTCCAGCAAGCCTACGGGATCGTGAAGTCGTCGGTAAGTGTGAAGTTGGCGAGGCCAGCCAGGACCTGTTGTGTGAGTTGATGTATCTGAATCCCAGCGCCACCCGCAACCTGACCGAGAAAATGGATTAGCCGCTGATGAGGCATCGGCTGCAAATGCCGGGGAAACTGCAGCCCAAGCTGCCGACTCAACTTCGAATTGAGTCAGCAGTCATTAAGGGAGGGGTTGGACAACCGCGGCTATTGAATCGCCATCGAGCATTCTCACGCCCCCCCTCCTGACGCAGTCCTCGGGAGCATCGCGGAATCTATCGCTGCTTCCTGAGTTCAATCTTGTGCGCTACGCCCAAGTTGTGTTTGGAAACCCATGAATAGACGCCTACAGTTAAAGCGGTTGCAAGAATCGCATGGATCTTGGAGGACCGCCTCACTTCTGGTTTGGGATCCCGCAAGAGGCGCGTCACCATGAATGACTGCAGGTAAGCAAGTCCCAGCTTCATGGAGATGCCAATCGGCTCATGCCTGAGCGGCCAAGCCATGATGGGGTTTGCCTCTCGTCCACCAACGGACAGCGCCCTTCTGGTTGTAAGGTAGTCAGACAAATGAGCGCCTATGATCGCGGTGGTTAACAATCTTGCGAGTTTGTCGTTGTCCCTGCAGCGTCCTTTTTCGTCGAGGGCAACACGGCAGGCCCACTTTTCTTCTGCGTTTTGCGGCCCCAGAAACTGCATTTCCCCGTTCATCCCTGTCGATACGGTTGATGGACGCACTTCCGCAGGAAGAATGTCGCTTGAAGTTGGGTTGCTGTTGCCGGAGTCGGGCTGAGTATCAAGTCTCAGCTCACCCAGTGTCGTGACTTCAACCGGAGCCGGAGATTCAACTCCTGAATATGCAATGGACACAGGTTCATTGGGATTTGCTTCGACAGAATTGGTAATGGCTGCATCAGGTGTGGATACAGCACCTCCATATGTGTCATAAACCTTGGTGTAAGCCTGCTGGCTCGGTAGCAGTTGGGCGTTAGCAGAAGCGCTAACCAGGACTAGACCGATGATCAGGACGACTCGTCTGAAATTCATTCATTCCTCCTTCGATTCTCGACAGTTTGGTAAGCGACAAAAACTTTCTTGGCCTTCTTGCCGTAGATGCACAAGTCGGAAAGTTCTGGCTCGCTTCTGTCAAAATGCACGCAACGATCCAATCGCAGGTGAGTGGCTGTGCTCCCGCTTCTACTCAACGCATCGCAGCATCCACAATCAATTCAGGGTGTTGGGAACGGGAGATGAGTCGAAGAGTCCGGCAGGAAATGTTGGCGGTTCATAATTTTTGGAATAAATTGCCCAGAGTGGGCAAACATGGGGGCGCAGGTGATCTGAATACCCCAGATTTAGTTAGGCGTCTCGCGAGCGTGAGACATGTTTGAGAGATGTCCGAGATGCAGCGCTTGACGTATAGGCACGAGTAGGCACGAGCGAGATGTGAGTCGGGAAAAGGTATTGCATAAGCTGCTGGTGGCAGCGAATGAACCACAAGAGGATGTATCGCGTGCAGCGTGCCGCGGGGTTGAGAGTGAAGCGGCGCAGGCGGAAACGCTTGTTGTGAGTAGGACAGTCGCAAGCAGTGCTTGCGCGGACCCATCAGCAATGGGCGGTTGACATTATGCAGGATCGGCAGATCAGCGGACGGCGCGCTCGACGCAGTTCAACTGGAACATTTGAGCAACTACGCTGCTGGAACCAGGAAACTTCAATGGAAACAACGGCATCAGAACGACAACTGGCGATTTTTAAAAGTGGCTGGCCATCGTGGACAGGTTTAGAACTTTCACAGGCCAAACCTGCCTTACTAGAACCACCACAACTAGTTTTATGGCAGCAAGATAGCTGGAATGCTTGGGGCGTCAACCAAGCTGGCCGGGCAACCCCATCTATATTCGAACCGGGAGAATTCCAGACTAGATTAGCACTGCATACGAGGGAAATCCCGATATGCGAATCCTCCAGTTTCACCAAATCCAGGACTGCTAATTCGGGCACCAATTCGGGGGGAATGATATCGCCGGGCTAGAGGCGTGAAACCGGCGCTTTTGGAGGGTGGGACCAAAGCAGAAGGGGGACACGCCAATAATTAAAGTTGGCCATGTCCCCCATTTGATATTAACTTTGAGCAGTTCCCAGGCAATCCACGATTCGGATTACCGCGCCGACTATCAGGAACAATTTTTACCGCCAGACACTAAACCCCGACACTAAACGTTGATGTAGTTCTTTAGCCAGTACTCGGCGAGTTCGTCGTAGCGCGCGAACCAGACGTCCTTGAATTGCCGGATGTAGCCGAGGAATTCGTCATTGAAACCGATGCGCTCCGGCATGCAACCTTTTTGCGGGTGGATGCCGTAGTTCATGGCCTGCGGCCATTCTTCGTGAGCAAGTTTGTAATAGGCGTTGAAGGTGTCCTTCATGAACTGCAGAGCTTCCCGCGGGCCACGGTCAGCGCGCTCGCCGAACAAGGCATTGTCATTGGTGGTCGTGTGGCGGCTCCCTACCACCATGATTACTTTTCCGTTGCGCGCCTTGATTCCGTACGGCAGATCGTCGCCCTTCAGTCCACTCATGTAGAGGTAGCCTTCCTCAGCGAGGAAATGCGGTGTTTGATCCGTGCATACACCGCCGGGATTGTTGAATCCCACGGGGCGCTTGCCGGTAACCTTCTCAATGATCTTAGTGACGAGCTGAATCTCCTTCTTCTCATCGGCGGGACTCATCTCCGTCGTCGGCACGCCTGTGTATGTTCGCGCGGTGATGTCATGGCCGTTGCGCACAGCCTCGCGCCAGATCTCCGGAAATCGCTCGACCATGCCAGTGTGCGGCGCGAAGGATACCTTAATGTTATGCTTTGCGAGCAGACGGAGCGCCCTGTGGATTCCCACGTTGAATTCATACTGACCTGTCTCCGACTCCAGGCGCAGGTTCCGCTTGTACACGGCCTTGGTTCCGGGAAACTCCGCGTGCCCGCTCCACTCGCCGGTTACATACATGTAGAAGCATACTTTCGCGTCGTTGGGCCACTTCACTTTTCCAAAGCGCTGGTCGTAGGGGATGCGGATTTCCTCAAACGGCCAATGCGGCCACTGCCCGGTATGTCCGTCATTGATAACGGTGTGATCCGTCGTCTCGGGCGCTCCGCCCCACTTCTGGGCTTTGGCCACGCTGGTTACTGCACTGTGCGCCGCGACCACGGTGCCACCAGCGGCGAATGCTTTCATGAAAAAATTTCTCCGGTCCATGAATTCTCCTTTTGCGATGGGAACTTCTCAAGTTAGAAAATGAACTTCAACCCAAACTGAATTTCGCGCCCCGTGGTAATGGTGGAGGTGATGCGCCCCACGGTCGGAAGATAAGGGCCATTGGCATCGAACAACTGAACCTCCGGTAAGCCAAAATTGTCCCGGTGTAAAAGGTTGAATATCTCCGCGCGGAACTCGGCGCGCAGACCTTCGGTCAACGACGTGTTCTTAACGACCGAGAAATCCACCACGGCGATGCCCGGACCTTCCACCGTGTTACGGCCGACTTTACCGAAGGTGCCAACGGCGGGCAGGGAAAACGCGCAGGGGTCAAACCACATCACCGGCGTCCGCAACTCGGTGCCTGGCGCGATCACTTTTTGCCTCGCGTCGCCCGCGGCCAGCGTGCAGCCAAGCGAGCCGCCGCTGGTGGGATTGATGCTGGCGCCCGCTGCCAGATTAGGACGATCCGGCGCACGGGCATCGCGATTGCGTGAGCGGTTGAAGCCCACGATCGGCGTGAACGGCACGCCAGCTTGCAGCGTCGTGATGCCATTCACCTGCCATCCGCTCAGCAATTTGCCTGCGCCGAGCGGCAACTCATAACCAAAGTTGGTAACGAAACTATTCCCGGTGTCGATGGTCGAGCGCCCACGATCGCTACGGATGTTGTCCGGATCGAGGACGAATCCACCGTCCTGTA
Source organism: Candidatus Sulfopaludibacter sp. SbA3 (assembly GCA_945865705.1). Lineage (GTDB taxonomy): Bacteria > Acidobacteriota > Terriglobia > 2-12-FULL-54-10 > 2-12-FULL-54-10 > SHUM01. The sequence goes on along the minus strand of CAMBEY010000029.1, from coordinate 9,677 downwards.
GATTGTCGGCGCCAGCCAACGAGGACTGATCATCCAACGCCTTCGAGAAAGTGTAGGAAACCTGGAATTGCAGACCAGAACTGGTGCGACGGCTCAGGCTCAACTCCAGCGCGTTGTAAAACGAGTTGGCGTCGGAGTGATAGAACAGAATCTCACCCATTACAGGATTCCGAAACGGGAGTCCCGCAGGAAAGAACTTGGACCCATCCGCCTGAATCACCGGATAAGCCGTGTTGCCCGACACCTTGCCGATCAGGTGCCGGCCCCCTGAACCCACGTATCCGGCGCGCACCACAATCTCACGCGCCATCTGGCGCTCGATGTTGAGGTTGTAGTGATATACAGTCGGGACGCTCAACTGACGCGGCCAGCCACTCGGTCGCGGCAGGCCGGAGACTGCCACGGAGGCCAGCGCCAAGGAGGATGGGAATGGCGGATTGTCGGCTTGAATGGTTCCACCAAACGGCTGATTGCGGGTCAGGCCCAGCGCATCGGAGCGGCCCACAAGAAAATTGTGGAAGATTCCGGCGCCGCCGCGTATCGAAGTTTTGGCGTCGCCAAACACGTCCCATGCAAAACCAACGCGTGGTCCAAAATTCTTCTTGCCCGGCTCGAACATGGAGTCCAGCACGGAGATGGTGGTGGCCAGCCGGTCGTGGATAATCGCGTTGCGTCCCCAGCGGTCCTTGTGTGGCGTGGCATATTCCCAGCGCAGGCCCAAGTTCAGTGTCAGGCGGCGGGTTGCCTTCCAATCATCTTGAACATAGAAGCCGATGGTGGTCTGCCGCCACGCGCGGGGGCTATTGGGGTCCTCGATGGTGAAACGGCTGGGACTGGCCTGCAGGAATCGGGTAAGTGTGGGGAACGCCATCACTCCGTTGAAGTCGCCCTGGTAGATGTTGTACTGCTGGCGTTCGAGGTATCCGCCGGTCTTGATACTGTGCTCGCCGCGCGAGTGGTTTACATCATTCTTGAATTGGAATGTGTTGGTAAACCAGCGGCCTCCATCCAGATTGCGCGGGCCGAACTCCGTGATGGTGCCGCCGGCCGAACCGGCGGCGCCGCCTTCGATGCCGGAGATGGTGATACGGGAGATCGTCAATCCAGGAGCGGTCGCCAGCGACGCATCAATGGGCACCTGGGGCACCGAGTTCAGCCGCGGCGAAGCCCGCGTGGCGCTTACGGTCAAGCTGTTCACGGTGGAGGGCGAGAAGATGTGCGTCTCCTGTACCGTCAGCATCTGCTGACGAGAAGTGGTAACATCGGCAAACACGCCGGCCGAGCGGGTGTCGGCGCGATCGGCGTCGCTGAACTGGTATCTCACGAACATAGAATCACTGTCGGCGAAGCGATGGTCGACGCGCGTGGTGAAGAAATCTTCATTCGTGGGCTGCTTGAAGGTGTAGATATATTCGCCGGTGCCGCCGCCAAGGATCGCACCATTGGGAACCGGATAGAGATTTAGGAACGGGCGGATGCGCGCATCCACGGGAACGAGCTGGCCGTTGGCGGAGTTCACGAACTGGCCGTCGCGTACGGCCTGTGTGGGCGTGAAGGCCGTGGTCGTGAGACCGCGCCGCTCACGGAACGCTTCATAGGCCCCGAAGTAGAAGGTCTTCTCGCGCACGATGGGGCCTCCGAGTGAGCCTCCGAATTGGTTGCGCTTCATCTCCGGCTTTTTGCCGTCATCGAAGTAGGCGGGCGAATCGAAATTATCGTTGCGATGAAAGTAGAACCAGTTGCCGTGCATCTGATTGGTCCCGGCACGGGTTACCGCGGTAATAATTGCGCCCGCGTTCTGGCCGAATTCGGCGTTGTAGTTGTGGGTGATGACGCGGAACTCCTGAATGGCGTCCACGCCAAGTTGTACGCCCGCCACGCTGCCCGTAGTCGTGCCGCCGAAGTCGTTCTTGCGCGTGCCATCGATCATAAAATTGTTGTAGTTGATGCGCGCTCCGCCCGCCGAAATGCGCGCGCCGGAGCCTGTATTCGGCGATTGCAGCGAGAAGCGCTGGTGAACAATGCCGGGCTGTAACAGGATCAGTTGCGTGAAGTCGCGGCCATTGAGCGGCAGGTCCTGAATCTGTTGAGCACTGACCAGTCCGCCAATTTCCGATGTGCCTGTCTGTACCAGCGGCGCTTCGCCGACGACCTCAATGCTCTGGCTCACTTCGCCGATTTGCAACTGGAAGTCGACCACGGCTTCGCGTCCCACCGTGATGGTGATGCCCTTGCGAATTTCAGTTCCGAAGCCAGAGACTCCTGCCTGAACTTCATAACTTCCCAGAGCGAGCTGCGGCGCGCGGTAGCGACCGGCGTCATCGCTGGTCAGCGTGCGGGCCGCTCCGGTCTCGACGTGACGCAAGGTAATCGACGCGCGTGGCAGCACGGCGCCGGATTGGTCCGTTACCGTTCCCAAAATCGTGCCCGTGGAAGTCTGGGCGTGAAGATAGTTCATGCTCAATAGGGTTACAGCAAGCAGTAGCGCGAACTGCCGAAACGAGCCTGCAAAAATAAATCTTAAGCGAGCCATGTGTGTGGTCTCCTCCTAAAGCAATCTCGTGCCAAATCAATTTTTAAAAATGGCATTCTTGAAAACAACAATCAAATACTCTCAATGGCCAACATTATACATGCTTCCGGCAGACCGAATAAGTGAATTCCTGCCGTACGATCAACTGGTAGACACGGCAGGACTCATTGCCTCCGAAGGTGATGGATACTCTTCTGCCGCGAGATCAGTTCGTGTAGGATGGAGGCCTTGCATTCAGTTGTTGAAGTGCAAGCGGGAGTGCCGACTAACTAACAGGAGGAATCATGGAGAGAAGGAATTTTCTGCGGATGTCGCTCGCGGGTGGCGTCAGCTTGGGCGCTGCGCCAATGGCCATGGCACAAAGCTGGAAGGGCGATCCCAATAGTTCTTACATCAAAGTGGATGACGGCCACACCGGCCCCTGGCCTCACTGGCCCTTCGAGGAAATCCGCATCCCCTACCGCCAGCGCGCCGCCAAAATAAAATGGCCCACCGGGGGGCCTCTGTGCGTCTATACCTACGTAACGACCGAGTGGGGCGGGCACGAAACGCTTCCCGACCCAAAGGCTGTCTACAAACGGAATCTTCGCCAGGAGTCAGAGGAAGGCCAGTATGAGATGAATGTCGGCATCTGGCGTGCGATTCGTCTGCTCGACAAGTTCGGGCTGAAAGTTTCCATCTTCGCTCATGCCGGCATGATCGAACCTTTCCCGGACCTGTACCGCGAACTGCACAGCAAGGGCCATGAGATCATCACCCGCCCGTTTACTGGCGAACCAACCACACGGCTGACTCCTTCGGAAGAGCGCGCGGAGATTCAGCGCTGCACCGACCTCATCGAGAAAGTTACAGGCAAGAAGCCCGTGGGTTTCGACAATCCCGGCGGAGTACTCACTGACCAGACGCCACACATTCTCGCCGAGCAGGGTTATCTGTGGATGGGAGGACTGAAGGGCGACGATCTGCCCTATGGCATCAAGACGGCGAGCGGGAAAAACCTGGTGGTTGTCGGCAGTCGCCACACAACCACGAATGACAACGCAATCTTTGAGGGCCGCGGATTGCGCGGACCCACCGGCGCGTTCGAGTACATGAAGGACATCTTTGACGCCTATTACCGGTTGGGCATGGACGAGCATCCGCATGCGTTCAATTACGGAATCCATCCGCACAACGGGCTGATCCCGGAGCGCTACAGCTATCAGGAGCGCTTTCTTGACTACATGCTGCGCCACAAAGATGTTTGGTTCGCGCGCTGCGTAGACCTGGCCGAGTATTGGAACAAGAACTACATGACGGTGTAATTTGACGGGGAAAATATTGCGCACGGATGATGGTGTTGGGTAGTGGGTCAGTTTGAATGTTTAACTTTTTTCCAGCCCAGCCGTTTAAGCGGGGCCTGAGAATTCGAGACAATTTCTCAGCCCCGCTTACACAATAACGACGCTGCCCATGTTCAATGAACAGCGCCAATGATATAGGTATAGGATTTCAAAATAGTGGCTGGCCATCGTGGACACATTTAGAACTTTCACACTCCAAAACCTGACCCACTAGAAGCACGTGATTTTCTTTGGATACAGCATCATAGCGGGCACTCCACGGCCGTCATCCGAATTGGCCGGGCAACGCGATTCATACTCGAACTCCTCAGGGCTCTGGCATGACTGACTAAAGGACGTCTCGTTACCTCCCAATTAAAATTGCTGGTCATTTCTCAGCCTACCCGTTTTTCGCGAGTTCGCCCGCAGTGCTCTCCATTAGTGGAGATATTGCATAGGGAGCGGATTGCCAGGGGTTCAGGGAGGGATTCTCGTAAGTTTGGTGCTGAATTTCTTTTTATCCATGTGAATGCTGTGAGGCTAAGGTTGACTGCGCGCCAATGCGATTTAGACGAAATCCAGCGGCGAGATTTCGGCGCAGTATCTGCCGGACTGGGGCTAGAAAACCAGTAGCTATTCGCTACAACGCAGGGGGAAGTATTTTCTTGGTAAAACCCAACCACTTTTTGGTAAAACCCAACCACTTTGTGGTAGACTACTGCCAGTCGAAGAGTAACTGTATGCGGATTTCGCATGTTCCATATAGTCTTTGTTGCGGACAGCCGTGAGGTCAATCATGAAAACTTGCTTGGGAATTGCTATTTCGATAAGCATGCTGGCTGCTCCAGGAGTTTGGGGGCAGCAGCGAACAGTTGCGGCATTGCTTGGGTATCCGCAAACCATCGTTTACAACGCAAAAATCGTATCAGTCAGGGACGCTTCATTCACGTCAAACCTGGGTGCTACTTCGCAGGCAATGGCGATTCGAGATCGCAAGATTCTCGCGGTGGGCACTAATGATGAAATCCGAGCATTAGCCGGTCCGCAGACCAAACAGGTCAATCTGGGCGGGAGAACCGTAATTCCCGGAATGATCATGGTGCACAACCATCCGATGGATTGGGCTCCAGTGATTCCCATGATCACCAATAAGGTTGTGCCTCCCGACATCATGGTCAATCGAGCGATCTACGGCCCGCCGCTCGAGCAATACAAGCAATTGCCGGCAGTCCTGGAAGAGGCTGTCCGCGCGGCAAAACCAGGTGCCTTCATCCAGATCATGTTCATCTGGGACATGACCCAGTTGTCAGAGGATCCGAATGTCTTTTGGGCAGGGAAATATGTGACGAAGGAACAACTCGACAAGCTCGCGCCGAATAATCCGGTGATGGTGCGTTCGCGCGAAGCCATCCTGCGGCAGGGCAGACAAGAGATGATCAACCAGAAAGCGATTGACATGCTTCTGGCCGCAGCGCCCAACGTGCCGGATCGCGGAGAATTGAAAGAGGCAGCCGAGGCTGCGCAGGACGACGGCATTCCCCAAGGCAATGTATATCGGACAATGTTCCCTGAGATCGTCTTTAAGAGCCGTCCTGATCTTTGGCGTGAAATTATTCGGCTGGATCTGGAGTGGTGGGCAGCCAAGGGCCAAACCACTTTCGGAAGTTTTCTCTACCACTACCCGGAAGTAATCCGCGCATTTCGTTTGCTGGACCGAGGAGACCAGCTCGCCAATCGCGTGGCCTGGGGCTGGGGAGCCATCCCCGATGAGGCCGTCGAGCGGGATTTCAAGGACCCGTTTTTAATCGCCGACCTAGCCACGCGGGAAGGAACCGGCACTGATTACATGTGGTACATCGGAACCGGCATCGGTGGCGATGAAGGCGCGGGTTGCACTAGTTTGCGCTCGCGAGTTCAGCGTGGACCAGATGAACGTCGTCCCGCCACATTGCCGCCCGGAGGCGGATGCAAAGGCGGGTTTGAAAAAGATGGCGCGGCCTGGAACCTGGTGAAATATGGCGGGCGCTACATGAGCGGACACCAATGGGGAGATGTGGGTATGGACCACATCATGAACATGATTCTCCAGGCCAGTAAGGCTGGGGGGCTGACTCCTGAGGAGATTCGCTCCAAGCGGCATGTCGCCGACCACATGAATGGATGGCCCCGTCCTGATCAGATTCCCTATCTAAAAGAGCTGGGGTTCCTGACCGGCGGCACCAACATGTACATTCACGGCGGTTCCGGCGTGTGGATGAAGGAGTACGGAGAGCAGGCCGTGGAGTGGGTGGTGCCGCGCGGCGCGCTGGTCAAGGCAGAGATCATGAGTGGAATTGAAATTGATAAGCCGATTGAGTTGACGGAGCAGAATGCGTTTATCGATCTTCTCTGGACCATTCAACGCAAGGGACAGGATGGAAAGGTCTATGCACCAAACCAAAGGATCAGCCGCGAAGTGGCGCTGAAGACAGCCACGATTTGGGGCGCTTACTACGTACTAAAAGAGAAAGTTCTAGGTTCCTTGGAGCCGGGCAAGCTGGCGGATTTCCTGGTGCTGGACCGAGATTACCTGACGATTCCAGAAGATCAGATCGACAAAATTCGCATTCTGATGACCGTCGTTGGCGATAAAGTCGTGCATTTGACTCCCTCGCTGGCGAAGGAACTGGGAATGCAGCCAAAAGGCGCAGCGGTGGAATTGGGGGGCGTTGAAGGCAAGTGGTAAGGTTATTGCCCCGTTCTGGATTCGTTTTACTGACTAGCAGCATGTGAGCGCAAAAAAAGTTCCGCTATTGGGAGGATCGTCATGCTTACTCGCACATGGACCGTATTGCTTTCGTCTGTGATTCTTCTTAGTCAGGCAATGATCAGTACGGCGCAGGTTACGACCGGGACGATTTTGGGCACGGCTCGTGATGAGTCCGGCGCGGTGCTGCCCAATACGAGCATTGTCGTGAAAAATGTAGAGACCGGAATCGCGCGGACTGTTGCCACTGGCGCCGGAGGCGAGTACCGCATCACGCAGCTGTCGCCAGGTAGCTACGAAGTTCAGGCGCAACTGACGGGGTTCCAGACCGAAGTACGCAGCGGAATCACCATGTCTGCAGGAAGAGAAGCAGTCGTCGACGTGACGCTGCGCGTGGGGGCCGTAACGGAAAGCGTCACGATTATCTCGGAGGCTCCGCTGATTGAGACCACAAACTCTTCGGTGGCAAGCCTGGTGGATGAGCGCAGCATTGAACTGCTTCCACTGAATGGCCGTGACTTAACGCAGTTGGCCACATTGCAACCGGGGGTGTTGTTGGCATCGACGACTTCCACGTCGACAACGTCGGGTCCGGGCAAGAAAATCTCCATCTCCGGTTCGCGGCCCAATCAGAGCACCTATCTTCTTGACGGCATCGACGTCATGAACAATACCGGCAAGGGCGTGGCCGGAGCCTCAGGAGAATTTCTGGGGTTGGACGCCGTGCGCGAGTTTTCGGTTTTAACCAGCAATTACAGCGCCGAGTTCGGACGCGCGGCCGGAGGCGTTATAAATGTAGTCAGCAAATCCGGAACCAATACTTACCACGGAACGATATTTGAGTACCTGCGGAACGACAATCTCGATGCCAGAAATTTCTTTGATGACGACAAGCCGAATTTTCGAAGAAACCAGTTTGGGGCGTCCGCAGGTGGGCGCATCCATCGCGATAAGTCATTTTTCTTCGCGGCCTATGAAGGACTGAAGGAAGGATTGGGGCTGACCTCCATTGCCTTCGTACCGACACAAGAAGCCAAGCGGGGGATACTGCCTAATCAGGCTCAGGTTGTGGTTGATCCGCAGATTCAGCCGGTGCTCGATCTGTTTCCGCTTCCCAATCGGGGCGTTAGCGCCAATGGCATAGGAACATTCAGCAGCGACTCCCAGCAAGTAACCAACGAAAATTACGTTACCGGGAAGGTCGATTATTATCTTTCCGATGCCGACTCTTTCTTTGGCCGCTACACCATCGACGACGGTGAACGGGAACTGCCGTTCTTTGGCAGCCCGCTACCGGGCTATGGGCTGCCCTTGCGCGTGCGCGGGCAGTACTTCACGCTACAAGAAACCAAGTTGCTGTCCAGCAACTTCGTGAATATCGCCCGAGTCGCGCTCAACCGGACCCGATACTCCGGCTCGCGCGATTTCGATGTTCCCGCGTTAAAGTTCTATCCAGGCAGGCCCGTTGGAAACGTAACCACCACCGGTCTGGCAGGCATTGGCGGCGGCAATCAACAACCCTTCGATCACCCAATCACCATTGTGGATTTTTCCGATGACGTGAACTGGAACCGTGGCGCACATGCGATCAAGGCCGGATTTATCGGGAGACGGTATCTTTGGGGCTTCCAGCGCGATTTCCGTTTGAACGGGACATTCAACTTCACCACACTGAGCAACCTCCTGCGCAATATTCCCCAATCCTTCACCGGAGTTGTGCCTGGGTCAAACGACACGCGCAGGCATTATCGCCAGTCCATGTATGGGTTTTATTTCCAGGACGACTTGAAGGTGCGGCCAGGTTTCACGCTGAATCTTGGTTTGCGCTATGAATTTATCTCGAATCCAACGGAGGTGACTGGGCCAAGGCTTGCTTATATTCCAGCCAATTGGGATGAGACGGACTCTCCCAATGGAATTCTCACGGATCGAGTTTTTGAAAAAAATCCCTCCCTGAGGAATCTCTCGCCACGGCTTGGATTCGCTTGGGATCTTACGGGAGATGGGAAGACTTCGCTTCGTGGTGGTTGGGCTTTGCTGCATGACCAGATCTATCCTCTCTACTACGATAATCAGCGCGTGCCGCCTCTGGTCTTGACGGCGGACATTCGCACGCCCGATTTGAAGTATCCCAATGCCTTCGGCAGCGGGCCAGTCGCGCTGGCTTCGCTGTCGCCAGTGGCGACGGATTACTTCAATACCGATACTCCAAGCGTCATGCAGTTTAACGTGTCCGTTCAGCGTGAGATCGTTTCTTCGACCGTGCTCACGGTGGCGTATATAGGATCGCGCAGTTATCACTTGGCCGTTGCGAATGACGTGAACACTCGCGTTCCCGATTTCCTTCCCGGTGGACGAGTATTCTTCCCCGCCGGTCGGCCGTTCCGCAATCCCAACTGGACGCGGACCTCCATCCTGGAGTGGACCGGCCGGGCTTTCTATAACAGCCTGCAGGTCAGCGCCAATAAACGAATGGCGAATGGTTTCCAGGTTGGCGGAAATTACACCTACGCCCGGAACGTGGACGATGGTTCCGGCACCATCGGCGGAGATTTCGCTAACTCAACCCGGCAGCGGCAGAATCCTTACGATCGGTTAGGAGATCGCGGTCTGGCCAGCATGCATATCGCCCATTCCGCCAGTCTTTCTTACGTCGTTGATTTGCCGTTCGGTTCCGGGCGGCGGATCGGCGGCGGCGCTTCAGGAGTTGCCGGCAAGATTCTCGAAGGCTGGCAAGTGCAGGGGATTGTTTCGGGAAACTCCGGGCCTCCTTTCACGGCAACTATCGGCACGTTGGATAATTCCCGTAGTGGCAATCTGGCCGATCGCCCTGATTTGCGTCCGGGCGTTTCAAATAATCCGGTGCTGGGCGGACCGGATAAATACTTCGACACCTCCGCATTCGCCCTTGCCGAAGCGGGATATTTTGGAAATCTCGGAAGGAACACCCTGATCGGGCCAGGACGTTTGAGTATGGACTTTTCATTGTTGAAGAATACTTCCATCCGCGAAGGCGTCGATGTTCAGTTCCGCGCGGAACTCTTCAACATCATCAATCGCGCCAACTTCAAGACCC
>CAMBEY010000028.1 GCA_945865705.1 Candidatus Sulfopaludibacter sp. SbA3 | reverse complement strand
ATCAGAAAAGGAGCGAATGATATGGCAAGAATCGTTGATTCATTCCTCGGTGAGTTGGAGCAGGAGGCCTCCACGACGCGGCGCGTGCTGGAGCGCGTTCCCGGCGACAAGTTAAGCTGGCGACCGCATCCGAAGTCAATGTCGCTCGGGCAATTGGCGCTGCACGTGGCTTCCACACCGGGCAGCGTGGCCAAGATTCTCGAGAACGACACGTATCAATTACAAGACTTCAACCAAGCCGAGGCCAAGACTGCGGCGGAGATTCTTCCCGCTCTCGAGGAGAGTCTCAAAGGCGCGCGCGCGATTCTCTCCACCTTCGACGACCAGAAGCTGATGTCCATCTGGAAGGGGCAGAAAAACGGCAAGGACATCATGGCGGTACCGCGCATCGGGGTTGTCCGTGGCATCATGTTCAACCACTGGTATCACCACCGCGGCCAACTCACGGTTTACTTGCGCGAATTGAGCGTGCCCGTGCCGTCCATCTACGGCCCGAGCGCGGATGAGAACCCGTTCGTTTAGTAGCTGACAGGAAACCACTCACGCGGTGCTGCTTACGCATCGTCCATGTCGCGCCAGTTGCGGCCGGCATAGACGGTGGTGAGCAACGGCACGCGCAGCGCGTAAGCCTTCTCCATGCACTCGCGCAGGAGCGCGGCGGTCGCTTGCACTTCCGTTTCAGGAACCTCCAGCACCAACTCGTCGTGGACTTGCAGCAGCATCCTCGCAGTCGCACGACGCTCCTGCAACTCTCGGTCCACGCGAATCATGGCCAGCTTGATCAAGTCGGAGGCGCTGCCCTGCAGCGGCGTATTCACCGCCGTGCGCTCGGCGAAGTGACGCGCGTTGGGATCCTTGACGTTGATGTCTGGAATGCGCCGCATCCTCCCGCTCAGCGTGCGCACGATGCCCGACTTGCGAACTTCTTCGAGCGTCGCATCACGGTACCGGCTCACGCCTTCGTAGCGGCGGAAATATTCGTCGATGTACTGCTGTGCTTCTCCTTGCGGCACTCCCGTCTGCTGCGCCAAACCAAACGCGCTGATACCGTACACGACGCCGTAGTTGATGGCCTTGGCGCGGCGGCGATGCTCGTCGGTCTGCTCGGCGGCGGGCACGCCAAAAACGGCAGAGGCGGTGAGCGCGTGAATATCATCACCACGTTGGAATGCCTCCAACAGCAGAGGGTCTTCACTGAAGTGCGCCAGCAACCGTAATTCGATCTGCGAATAGTCGGCGGCCAGCAGGACATGGCCCGGCTCGGCAATGAATGCGGCGCGAATCTCGCGGCCCAGCTCGGTGCGAATGGGGATGTTCTGCAAGTTGGGATTGTGCGACGACAGCCGCCCGGTGGCCGCGCCCGCTTGATTGAAGCTGGTGTGCAAACGGCCGGTAACGGGATTGCGCAGCGCGGGCAATACGTCCACGTAAGTGGACTTGAGCTTCGATAGCTGGCGATACTCCAGCACACGCCGCGGCGCTTCATGCGTCTGCCCCAGCTCCTCCAGCACATCCACCGCCGTCGAGACCGACTTGCTCTTGCCTCGTTTGCGCGGCGCGGGCAGACCCATCTTTTCAAACAGCACTTCGCCAAGCTGCTTCGGCGAATTGATATTGAATTCCGCGCCAGTAAGCCGGTAGATCTCCTTGCGCAGTGTTTCGATCTCACCTTCAAAGCGCTTCGACAATTTCTTAAGCTGCTCCGCGTCGATCAGTATTCCCGCCGATTCCATCCTCGCAAGGATGGCTGCGATCGGCAACTCCACTTCGGAATAAACTTTCTCCAGCTTCCACTCACGAATCTCCGGGATCAGCAACGCGACAAGCTGCCCGGTCAGGTCGGCGGCCTCGGCAGCAGCCTCCGGCGCGTCTTTATCGGGACGGACTCCCAGTCGCCGGTCGGCGATGGTGGCCAGATCATGCCGACTGTCGGATGCATCGAGCAAAGCGGAATAGAGAAACGTGTCATGCTCAACACCGCGCAACTCCACGCCCGCGCGCGCCAACACGAGTCGCGCCGTCTTTGAATCATGCACAGTCTTGCGCGCGTCCGCGTCGGATAACCAATTGCGGATGGCGTCGAATGCCTCCGGCGCTATTGCTCGCGCGCGATCCGTGACGGTTGCGAGTCCAATCCGTGGAGAGGTATCAGCGGTTTCAATAACCAACCCAAGCGAATTCTCGTGCAGATCCAGCAGCGGGGCGGCATCGTCCGAATCGTCATTGGGCAGCCCGCCCTTCGCGGCATCCACTACCGCCAGCGCGATGGGCGCGTCCTGCGGCAGCGATGCCAGAAATTCGCGGACGCTGGCGGCGGTCGACAGCGTGGCGTAGTCCTTCGGCGCCTCGTGCTCCGTGGAAGGCAGTTCCTTCAGTAACGTTGTAAAGTTCATCTCGCGGAACAGCTCGCGCAGCAGGCTGGGGTCCTGTTCGGCACGCACAAGGTCGCTCAGCTTCAGCGGAACGGGCGCGGAACAGTCAATCGTCGCGAGCCGCTTGCTTAAGAGTATCTGCTCGCGATTATTTTCGAGAGATTCGCGGTAAGTTTTTTTGGTTACTTCAGCGGCGTGTTCGAGACAACCCTCAACGCTTCCATATTTCTGGATCAGCTCGCGCGCGCCCTTGTCGCCGATGCCCGGCGCACCGGGGATATTGTCGACCGCATCGCCCAGCAGCGCCAACAGATCAGGCACCTGCGAGGGCAAAACGCCCATCTGCTCAAACACCTGCGCGGACTCGTAGACGCGATTGTCCTTCATCGGATTAATCACGCGCACCGTGCCGCCAACCAGTTGCAACATGTCTTTATCGCTGGTGATGATGAGCACTTCGGTGCCGAGCTGCGCCGCCTGCCGCGCCAGCGCGCCGATGACGTCATCGGCCTCGTAACCCTTCTCCGCGAGAATAGGGATGCGCAGCGCGTCGAGCAGACGGCGAATATGCGGCAACTGCTCGGCCAGGTCCGCAGGCATCTCCTCGCGATTGGCCTTGTAGGCAGCGAACTCCTCATGGCGAAAGGTGGGGCCTTCCAGGTCATACACGGCGGTGATGTACTCCGGCTGATAATCTTCGAGCAGCTTGCGCAGCATGGTGTACATGCCGTAAACGGCTTGCGTGGGGTGCCCCTCACGGTTGGTCAGCCGTGGCAACGCATGATAGGCACGGAAGATATAACCCATCGTATCAATCAGGAATAGGCGCGGATGCGCCGAAGTTCCTGCGTGGGCCACTCCACCGGATGCCTGCTCGTTTGAAGAAATTTCGCTCACCGAATTGCCCTCTCGATAATTGCCGTAGCTTAGTTGTGGCAGGGCCTATCTTATCAAGCAAGAACGATTCTGGCCACGCCGCGCGCGTGTCATACTATCTGACAAACAGCCTTAACTGAATGAAGTGGAGCATCGCCATGAAACATTTTCCCGAGCGTGTAACCATTCGGCCAGTCGCTCCATTGCTAATGTTGTGCGCGCTTTTGTTGGGGGCTTGCAGCAGCGCACGCGCGGCGATTCAATTGCGAACTGTCGCCACAAGTCTTAGTGCACCCATCTATGTGACAGGGGCGGGCGACGGCAGCGGGCGGTTGTTCATCGTCGAGCAGGCCGGGCGCATCCGCATATTATCCGGCGGCACGCTGAATGCCACGCCGTTTCTGGACATCCGCAGTCGCGTGCGTTTCGGCGGCGAGATGGGTTTACTAGGTCTGGCCTTCCATCCACGCTACGGCGAGAACGGCCGGTTTTTCGTCAATTACACACGCATCGGAGCCGCCGGACTTGAAACGGTCATCGCCGAGTTTGCGATGACTCCAGGCAATTCGAATGTTGCTTCCGCTGAGTCGGAACGCATTCTGCTCACATACTCACAGCCCTTTGAGAATCACAATGGCGGCATGGTGGCGTTTGGCCCGGACGGACTTCTTTATATCGCCAGTGGCGACGGCGGCTCTGGCGGCGACCCGCAAGGGAACGCGCAGAATACTGGGAATCTGCTCGGCAAGATTCTGCGAATCGACATCGACTCCGCGACGCCCTATGGCATCCCGCCCGACAATCCCTTCGTGGCACTGCCGGGCCGCGACGAAATCTTCGCCTACGGATTGCGCAATCCCTGGCGATTCTCTTTTGACCGCATGGGTGGACGGTTGTTCGCGGGCGATGTCGGGCAGGGCGCGTTCGAAGAGATCGACATCATCGTCAAAGGCGGCAACTACGGATGGAATCGCATGGAGGGCACGCGCTGCTACAGCCCCTCCACGAACTGCAATCGCGACGGCTTGACACTACCTATTCATGAATACGGCCGCAGCGACGGCGCATCCGTCACCGGCGGCTATGTTTACCGTGGCGCTTCAGTGCCTTCCCTTTTCGGCAAGTATGTCTTTGCTGATTTCGTGACGGGCCGCATCTGGGCGCTGAGCGAACTCTCGACCGGCGCTTGGCGCAACGAAGAGCTGTTGCGCAGCGGCCTGAACATCAGCTCATTCGGCGAGGACGACCAAGGTGAGCTTTATCTCACCGATTACAACGGCACAGTCCGACAAATTATCAGCGATGGCCGCGAGCCGCGCATGAACGCGGTGGGGCCAGTGAACGCGGCGAGTTTCCTCCTCGGCGACATCGCTCCGGGCGAGATCATTACCCTGTTTGGCTCTGGGCTGGGCCCCGCTCAAGGGCTGGGTGCGCAACTGGACGGTCAAGGGCGCATCAGCAGGCTGGTCGCCGAGTCGCGCATCTGGTTCGATGAATTCGCCGCGCCGCTCTTCTACACGCAGTCGGATCAGGTGAATGCACAAGTGCCGTACGGCATCGAGGGCCGCGCTCGCGTAATGGTCCAGACCGAATACCAGAATGCGCTTTCCAATCTCTTCACTGCCAACTTGGCAGCCGCCGCACCCGGTTTGTTTACACTCACAGAGGGCCGCGGTCCGGGCGCAATTCTGAACTCCGACTTGTCCGTAAACTCCGCGGCTCGTCCGGCACCGCGTGGCTCGGAGATTGTCCTCTACGCCACCGGCGAAGGGCAGACACAGCCCGCAAGCGTCGAAGGCGCGCTCGCGCAGCTCCCCTTTCCCGCTCCAGTGCTTCCCGTCGCGGTGCGCATTGGCGGCGCGCCCGCCACGGTTCGCTTCGCCGGAGCCGCTCCCGGATTTGCTGGTCTCTTGCAAATTAATGTGGTCGTGCCCGCAAATATTACCCCAAGCAGTTCCGTACCCGTTGAACTACAGATCGGCGGATTTGCCGGCCAGCCCGGTGTAACCGTGGCCATTAACTAATCCTCCAGGATTCGCTGTTCATATATAATGTTGGCGGCGTCAGACATTCGCATAGAACGTGAGGAGAATTCAGCGATGGCGGGACCAATGGCGGCGGGACCGGGCAGCTCGGTTTCCATCGGCAAGATGCTGGGCACATGGCGCTGGAAACTGGTGGCCACCAGCATGTTGCTTTGGTGGACGATCGGCCAGTTCGACAAGATCAACATCTCGCTGGTCATCGCCGACAAAGGCTTCCTCGACGAGTTCCACATGCACGGCCGCTTCTCCGACCTGGGCCTGCTGATGTCGGCCTTCTTCGTCGGATATGGCGTCTCCATATTTTTCTGGGGACTGTTGGTCGATCGCTTCGGCGCGCGCG
Source organism: Candidatus Sulfopaludibacter sp. SbA3 (assembly GCA_945865705.1). Lineage (GTDB taxonomy): Bacteria > Acidobacteriota > Terriglobia > 2-12-FULL-54-10 > 2-12-FULL-54-10 > SHUM01. The sequence goes on along the minus strand of CAMBEY010000028.1, from coordinate 11,860 downwards.
CCTGCCTGATCGCCGGCACGGTCGGCTGGGCCGTGGTGATGGTGTACATGTCGCGGGCCACTAGTTTTCAGGATATGGTTATCGCGCGCGTGCTGCTGGGCGTCGCCGAGGGCAATATGTGGCCGGTGAGCAACTCGCTCACCAACCGCTGGTTCCCTTCGCGCGAGCACTCCCGCGCGCAGACGTTCTGGCTCACCGGACCGAGCCTCGGCACCGCGCTGGGCGTGCCGCTGGTATCCGCATTGATCGTGGGCAGCAACTGGCGCGGGATGATCGTTGCGCTGGCCGGCATTTCACTCATCCCGCTCATCAATTTTTATTTCATCCGCAACACGCCGCAGGATCAGCAGGGCCTCGACCCGCGCGAAGTCGCCGACATTGAGGCGGATCGCAAGCAGGAACGCGCCGTGGTCAAGATGAGTTTTGGAGACCTGCTGCGCAGCGGCTCATTCTGGATCATCACGCTCTGCACCATCATTTCCGTCACCACCATCTTCACCATGATTACCTGGACGCCGAAATTTGTGATCGAGCAGCGTGGCCTCTCGCGCCCGGAGATGAGCACGTGGCTGGCGGTTGGTTATCTGTTGGCTGTCCCTCTGACCGTGCTGGTGGGAGTCATCGCCGACCGCACCATGAAGCGCTCGCTGACCGCGATGGCTACCTGCATGACCTTCGTCATCGTTGTTCTGCCCGCAGCGCACTGGGGTCCGGCAGCCGTGAGCGCCGTGCTGCTGGCCGCGCTGACCGCCGTGCCCTGCGGCATCGCCGCGCTCAATGGCGCGCTGCTGCATACGCTGGTCCGGCCGGAGGCCATCGCGCGCGGCACCGGCATCTACATGTGCGTAGGCAGTCTGTTCTCGGCCATAGGTCCGTGGGCTTTTGGCAAACTGATTGCCGCCGCGGGCGGGGCGTACTGGGGCGGATTCCTGTTCCTCTTGTTGATGAATGCGCTCGGCGCGATCTGCTACTTCACGCTGCACCGCATCGCCATTCGCGACCGAGAGTCGGCACTGGCGGTCGCGCAGTTGTCCGCGAGCGGAGCGGATTAATCCGAACCGCGACCAAGAGGGAGCGGTCATGTTCGATGGTCACGGATACTCGTCGAACGTGACCGATCCCCCTCGGTCGCGGCTCTGTCACACGATCAAGAAATAGTTTGATCGGCCTTCATCGCCGCAATCTCATCACTGGAAAATCCGAGTTCGCGGAGGATGGCCTCGGTGTCCGCGCCGAGTTCCGGCACGGGGTCGAGGCGCGGCGGGCTGTCCGACATGCGCAGCGCGCTGGCGATCACCGGTACTTCGCCCACCGGCGAGCCGACTTGCTGAATCATCTGCCGTGCGATGGTCTGCGGATGCGACAACACTTGCGCGATACCGCGCACAATACCGTGCGGCAGACGCGCGGACTCCAGTCGCTGCAACCACTCCGCCGATGGCCGCGTCAGAAATACCTTTTCAATTAACTTCTCCATCACCACGCGGTTGGCGCGGCGCAACTCGGACGTGGTGAACTTCGAGTCATCCAGCAGATCAGGACGTTCAATGACCTGCTGGCAAAAAACCGTCCAGTCATGCGCCGTGGCCACCGCGAGATTTACATATACGCCATCGCTCGCCAGATACGGCCCGTAAGGCGTAACGAAGTGGTGGCGCATGCCGACGCGCTCCGGCTCCTCGCCACGATGCCAGTAGTGATGCGGAAAGTAGCCGAGCCACGACAGCAACGACTCGAACATCGACAAGTCCAGCACCTGCCCGCGCCCGGTGCGCTCCCGCTCGTAGAGAGCGGCGAGAATTCCCGATGTCGCGTACATCGAAACGGCGAGATCAGCAATAGGCACGCTTACCTTCGCCGGCTGCTCGGGTGATCCGGTGCTGGCGATGACGCCGGCTTCGCCCTGTATCAGCAGGTCATATGCCTTCACGTCGCGATACGGCCCATCCTGCCCGTAGCCGGAGACTGAGCAATAGATGAGCCGTGGATTGGCCGCGCAAAGTTTCGCCGCGCCAAAACCCAACCGCTCCGCCACGCCCGGCGCAAAGTTCTCCAGGAACACATCTACCTGCGCAGCCAGCTTCTCCACAATCGCGCGACCGGCGGGCTTCTTCACATCAATGGCGAAGCTACGCTTGTTATAGTTCAGCCAGACGTATCCCGAGGCCAGCCCACGCACGGCCGAGTCCCAACCGCGCAGGATATCGCCTTCGCCGGGCTTCTCGATCTTGATGACCTCAGCTCCCAGATCAGCCAACAGTCGGCTGCAGTGCGGCGCCGAGACGGAAGCCTCCAGCGCCAGCACGCGCACACCATCGAGAGCGCGGCGCGGCCCGGTGATTCGCTTTGAGGGATTGTCCGCCATTCTTACTTCTTCACTTCGGGAAACAGGTTTTGCAGCGGCGCGTGAGCGCGCTTATAGACCATCACCGAGCGCACATAGTCGATGACCACCTTCCCCTCCTGCTGGATGCCGCGCGTTCGCACCTTGATGATGCCCCACTGCGGCTTCGATTTTGACTCACGTATCTCCAGCACTTCAGACTCGGAATAAAGCGTATCGCCGGCAAAGAGCGGGCCGGGCAGTTTGATCTCATCCCAGCCTAGCGCGAAGCCATTCTCGCTGACGTCGGCCACGCCCATACCTGCAACAATCGCCAGGGTCAGCGCGCTGTTGATAAGGCATTTGCCGAACTCGGTGCGCTTGCCATAGTCATTATTGAAGTGAATCTGATTGGTGTTGTTGGTCAGCAGCGTGAACCAGATGTTGTCGTTTTCCGTTACCGTGCGGCCCAGGCGGCACCGATAAATGTCGCCCACCACGAAATCCTCAAAAAATCTACCTTCCCAACCCGGCTTTATCGCCATGATGAATCCTCCTGAAAATAGCCTGACCTGCTGGACTTTTTGAATTCCGGCAAGCCATCTTATATACTACGTCCTCAGCGCCTGGAACAAGCCACAAGCGCATGGCCGCGAGAACTCCAATTCATTGATAGCGAGCTGACCCAATGCCCACAACCCTGACCGAAGACCAATTGGCCATACGCGGCGCCGTGCGCGAGCTATGCCGTGATTATCCCGACGCCTATTGGCGCGAAGTCGACAAGGCCGAGCGCTACCCGAAGGAGTTCATCGACGCGCTCACCAAATCCGGCTACCTCGCCGCGCTGATCCCGGAAGAGTACGGCGGCGCGGGCCTGGGGCTCACCGACGCGAGCATTATTCTTGAAGAGATGAACCGCTCGGGCTGCAACTCCGGCGCCTGCCACGCGCAGATGTACATCATGGGCACGCTGCTGCGCCACGGAAACGACCGTCAGAAGAAACAGTATCTTCCCGGCATCGCCAGCGGCGACATTCGCATGCAGGCCTTCGCCGTTACCGAGCCCAACGCCGGTTCGGAGACCACGCGCATCGAGACGAAAGCAGTCCGCCAGGGCGACAAGTACATCGTCAACGGGCAGAAAATTTTCATCTCGCGCGTCAAGCAATCCGACCTGATGTTGCTGCTGGCGCGCACCACGCCTTACGACGAACTGAAGGACAAGACGCGCGGCCTCTCCGTCTTCATCGTGGATATGCGCAACGTGAAGGGCAAGCTCGACGTGCAGCCACTCGACATCATGATTAATCACCACACCAACACGGTGTTCTTCGAGGACGTGGAGATTCCCGCCGAGAATCTGGTCGGCGAGGAGGGCATGGGCTTCCGCTACATCATCGACGGCTGGAATGCCGAGCGCATCCTGATCGCCGCCGAAGCCATCGGCGATGGCCGCTGGTTTGTGGATCGCGCCTCGAAGTACGCCAGTGAGCGAGTTGTCTTTGGCCGCCCCATCGGCGCGAACCAAGGCGTGCAATTCCCCATCGCGCAAGCCTACGCGCATGTGGAGGCCGCCGACCTGATGCGTTTCCACGCCGCCGAAAAATTCGAGCGCGGCGAGAAGTGCGGCGCGGAAGCCAACATGGCCAAAATGCTCGCCGCCGACGCCTCCTGGGAAGCCGCCAACGTCTGCCTGAACACCTACGGCGGCTACGGCTTTGCCCGCGATTACGATGTTGAGCGCAAGTTCCGCGAGACGCGTCTGTTCAGCGTCGCCCCGGTCAACAACAACATGGTGCTGGCGTTCCTCGGCCAAAACGTATTGGGAATGCCGCGCTCGTATTAATTTCAATCCGAGCCGCGACAGTAATGGAGCGGCCACTATCTCTGAAGGCGAGAATCATCTAATGTCCAACCAAACTGCAAGACTGCTGCGCTCGTGGATGTTCGTACCCGGCCATCGGCAAAAGATGATTGAGAAATCCTTCGGGCTGACGAAGCTCGACGCGGTCATGCTCGATATCGAAGACGGCGTGGCGCCCGCCGAGAAGCAATCCGCGCGCGAACAGATCGCTATTGCTCTCGACAAAGCAGCGGCGTCGGACGCGCGCACGCCCGCGCGTTATGTCCGCATTAATGCCGTGGGCCACGAACGCATGATTGACGATGTGGCCGCTGTGGTCCGTCCCGGATTGGAAGGGTTGGTGCTGCCGAAGGTGAATTCGCCGGAAGATATTGAGACAGTGGAAGAATATTTGGACCGCATGGAACCGGAGAAAGGAATGGAGCGCAACAGCACGCGCCTGCTGGTGGCCATTGAAAGTCCGCGCGGATTGTTCCGGGCGCAGGAGATCGCCGCAGCCTCGCCACGCGTCATCGGACTGATTTTCGGCGCGGAGGATTTTGGGCGTGAGTTGGGACTGCCCTTACAGCGCGAAGGCGAAGCCCGCGATCTACTCTACGCCCGCTCGGCGTTCGTCTGCGGAGCCGCCGCCGCCAACGTGCAAGCTATCGACGGCGTCTGGCCCGATCTGAACGACATGGACGGCTGCGTGAAATTCGCGCAGCAAGCCCGCCTCATCGGCTTCAGCGGCATGTCGCTGATTCACCCCTCGCAGATCGATGCAGTCAACGCGGCCTTCACGCCTACCGCCGCCGAACTCGACTACTGCCGCAAAGTCATCCAAGCCTTCGATGAGGCGCAAGCGCGCGGCGACGGCGCGGTGGCCTTCGGCGGCCAACTGCTCGACCTGCCCATCATCGAGCGCGCCCGCCGCATGCTGGCCCTCGCCGAATCGCTAGGCTCCTAGCGATTGGCGGATTGAGGAACTGGCGGCGCTTCCTTGTAAATCTTTGCGAAGTCGGTCGCCGGTGAATCAAGCCACATCAGCTTCGCCGGATTGTCCTGCAGCATCACCTTCACTTCCTTCTCGCTGATGCCGAAGGCGAGCAGCGCGCGGATGAACACGCGCATGCCGTCGATCGAGTCCATGTGCAGGACCTGACCGAAGTCGCTGCCGATGATGCAGCGGTCGGCTCCGATGGCTTTGATGGTCTTTACCGTTTCCATCGGATCGGCGACGGGCTGGTAGAGGCTGGGGATCATCGGCTGGCAATATGTCCCGACGTAGACGCCAAGGTCTGCCAGTTCCTTCATCTCATCGAGCAATAGCTTGTTCAACTCCAGCAGCGGGTGATCGAGCGTGGCGCGCACCCCGAGCTTCTTGGCGAGCTTCGCCAGCGGCAGCAGTTCCTTGAAGTCCGTGTGGCCGAATCCCATGCCGACCTTCTTGGCCACGGCCATCTCCATGATCTCCTGCACCTCGGGCAACACTTCGCCGTTGTCGCCCACCAGACGCACGTCGGTGCGCTGCATCTTGCCGTCGGGGCGTTTGCCGGCGCCGCGCCAGAAGCCGAACGAAGTGAATGTCGGGAACCAGATCATCTTGCAGTTGGGATATTGCAACGCAACGCGCACTGCGTCCGGGTTCGCGCCGAAGCAGGTGCCCGTGCCGCCATAGACCTCCACGCGATGCGTCAACTCGCCGCGCTCGATAAGCGAGTCGATGTGGCGCTGCACCAGATAGGCCGAGCTGGCGCTGACGTTCCAGTGATCCTTAAACGCCAGCGCCCGCATGCCGGCGCGCGAGGCGTCCACCGCGATCTGAAACATGTCCTGTGAGCGATGCACAAAATCCGGATAGCCGTGGATGTGGCAATCAATCGCGCCGCGCAGCAGTTCGTTCTCTATGCCGGGATGAATCTTGGTGATCTCCGGGTTGTCCTTGAGCATCTGGTAAAAATAGTCTTTGGCGTTCAACTCGCGCACGCGCTCTACTGTAAGCACGCGGCCCACCAGCAACTGACGAGCGGCCTCTGAATCGGCGGCAAAATCGCACATGATGACTTACCTCCACAGAATTTTTGGTCTAATTTATAAACCGAGATTATTGCGCGGTCTTTCTCCAGCCTTCAATGAAGCGGGCAGCGTCCTCCGCGTTTGGCTCCTGCGCGGGAACGTACGGCACGGACAGGCGCGTTACGCCGGACTCCACGAATGGCGCGAGGCGGTCCCGCACTTCTTCCACTGATGTCGCGGGAATCACCGGCAGCTTGTCCATATACTCATCGGTTAGCGCGGCCTGCGCGGCCTTGAAGCCGTTGGCTTTGAACGCGGCGGCGATGGCGTCCACTTCTTTCTCGAAGCCGCACTCACGCAGCATCTTGCTGTAGTGGTCTGCGATGTTGTAAAACGTCAGCACCTGGCGCAGCTTCTGCCGCGCCACCGCGCGATCAGGATGCACACAGACGCGCACCTTGGCCATGATCTCCACTTTTTTCGGATCGCGGCCCGCGTCGATGGCGCCCTGCTGCACGCGCCCGGCGATCTCCTTCACCTTGGCGGGGATGCCCATATTGATGACTACGCCTTCGCTGATCTCGCCCACCAAGTGCGTCATCTTCGGCCCCAGTCCCGCAAGGTAGATGGGAATCTGCGGATAGCGTGGCTTCCAGGAGAGTTGAAAGCGTTTGCCAGTGCTGTATATTTCGCCGGTGTACTCCACGCGCTCGCCAGCCGCCGCCTTGCGAACAATCTCCGTGTATTCGCGGATGCGGCGCAGCGGGCGGTCGAACACGCCGCCATGCCACTCGGCGATGGTCTTATTCGCCACGCCGAGGCCGAGTATCAGCCGACCGTGCGACAGGTCTTGCAGCGTGGCCACTTGAATGCCCATGGTGATGGGGCTGCGACCGTAGATGTGATAAATTGCCGTGCCCACCTTCAGCGTCTTGGTGCGCGCGGCGATGCCGGTGAGGGCAACGATGGGATCGGTGGAGTTCGACTCGCCTTTCCAAAAACAGTCGAAGCCTGCGTCCTCGATACGAGGAGCCAGCTCCATCAATTCATCCGCGGGGTAATGGGCCACGGAGTTTAGTTCAATGTCGAATACCACGGCGTAACGCTCCTTGCGTGAATTGTTACTGGACCACCTGTGATCAGGCGTAATCTGCGAGTCTAACCCAAATAGACTCGTTTGGGGTCAATCTCTTCGCGCAGCAAGCGCAGGTCTTCCGGCGTGGGCAGCGGTGTTTCAGGAATATTCTCTGCCGCGATAAGTGGGAACCCGGTGTTCTCGCGCACCTGCTCCACTCGTATGCCGGGATGCACCGAGACGATCATCGCCTCGCGCGTCTCGGCATGAAATCCCAACACGGCCATGTCGGTGATGATGCGGTGCGGTCCCCCGCCGCGCAGGCCCAGATCGGCGCGGCTTTTTCCGCCGACGTAGCCCGGTGAGGTAATGTGCGAAACAGCGGCGGGCAGCTTGCGTTTCTCATGCCGCATGATCACGATCACACGCTTGGCCAATGAGGCGACATCGTTGCCTCCCGCGCTGCCGTTAAAATATTTGACCTTGGACTGGCCAGGAGTTATTTCGTCCTTCAACAACGTGGTGTTGATGTTGCCATGTCGGTCAATCTCAAGCGATCCGAGGAACCCCACGTCCACCACACCTCGATGCAAGTTCATTCCCAAAATGTCGAGGAACCCGCTCCAGCAGGTGGCTCCGTGAAATATACGCGAATCGGCCAAGCCCACGGGTGTGTCGATAGGGTTGCTGTTCACCACGCCAATCTCCAGCAGCGAAGTCAGCCCCGGCGCATGAGTGCGCCGCGCCAACATGCAGGCCACCTGTGGTAGGCCAAGCCCGACGACAACGGTCTCTCCGTCACGCAGCTCGCGTGCGCCCGCGACCGCCATGATCTCGTTCGTGCGTACCGCTTCCATCTCGCTCCTGTCACCCAGCTTGCAATTAATATCCCAGCACGGGATCGGCCTTCAGCTTCTCCAACATCGCCGCGCCGCCGACCTTCTCCAAGTACTCGGCGTGATCCCGCGTGCCGCGAATGAATTCGTCAATATATTGATTCGCGCCCTCGCGTGTGCGCGCTCGCTCCACATATAGCTTCAAATGTTCGGAGTCGTAGTCGTAACAACTGTATACCGAGGTTGGATGCGCCCCGTACGGCTGATGAATGACCGCTTCCACGCGGTGGGCCGGAATGATGGTGCGAGCGGGATGCGCTTGAAATACGCTGGTCGGCACGATTTCTTCAGCGATGAGTATGATGCGATGAGCAGCCTTGGCTTGCTCTTCATTCTCCCATCGCGGCCCGTGAATCTGGCAATTACCCTGCTCATCGGCCACCTGCACATGCACAAGCGATACGTCCGGCTGAATCGCCCTCAACAACACATAAGGTTCGCCGGTAAACGGGCAGTCCATCCGACGGATGTATTCCGCGCCACCCCCACGTTCCAGCCGCTCCAGCACCTCGGAGGCGATCATTGATTTAATTGGGATGAAGGAAATGCCGAGCGCGCCGGCGAGATAGGAAAAGCAGATTGAGAGGCTGGTGTAATCCAGCGACTCCACCTCGCCCGTCTCGCGCGCGCGATTCACGCATTGCACCAGACCGAAGCGGTCGAGCGAGCCGCCGCCCACCATCAGCCGATTCACGCATCCGGCTCCGACCAGCAGGTCCGTGTCCAGGCCCATCACGCATTGCGATAAAGTCAGTTCTTGGCGGTTCTGCCGGATCAGCTCATGCGCGACGGTGATGACGTTGCGCGCGATGGCGAATCCACCGAGCGCAATGTGCGCGCCGTCGGGGATGGTCCTCACGACCGCGGCGGCCGACTTGAGTTTATTTGCCACCTGTGATTGCAGCCTTTGTGAATCGAATATCTGTATGTAAACTTACTCACACCCCGCAGTATTTTAGCAAGATATGGAGCTTGTTGGGGACAATCGCAACTCAGTTTTTCCGTGCCGCCACAGCCTCCACCATCGACCAGACGCGCTCCAGCACCTCCTCCGCAGTAAGTTGCGAAGAATCTACGTGGATCGCATTATCGGCTGGTGTCAGCGGCGAGGCCTGCCGGGTCCGGTCACGGCGGTCGCGCTCCTCGATCTGCTCTTGCACTTCGCTCTTGGTGATTTGTCCCAACGATTCCCCGTCGTTGAAACGCCGCGTGCTGCGAACGTCCGGGGCGGCATCCAGATAAATCTTCAGGTCGGCGCTCGGAAACACCACCGTGCCGATGTCGCGCCCCTCCATTACTACGCTGTGGATGGAATCGCCCAACGCGCGTTGTTGAGCGACCATGAGTTCGCGCACGCGTGGAATGGTGGAGACAATGGATGCGGCATCGGTAACATCCGACGCGCGGATCGCCTCGGTAACATCGCGACCATCCAGATGGACACGCATTCCGGCAGGCGTCTCTACAAATCGAATCTCCGCCCGCTCGACCAGAGCAGTGACTGCGGCAACATCACGACAATCCACGCCGCTCTCGATTGACTTCAAGCCCACCGCGCGGTACATCGCCCCGCTCTCCACAAATGAGCAACCGAGATGCGCGGCCAAGGCGCGGCCCAGCGTACTCTTGCCCACACCCGAGGGTCCGTCAATGGCGATGATTAGCGGCTTCATGGTTCGCTTGGGCTCCGGGTCAGATGCGATGAAAGGCCTTCAGAATTTCCTTCATTCCGTAACGCAGCACCGTGGGGCGTCCATGCGCGCAGCTCATGGGGAAGCGCGTCGCGGACAGCGCGGCGATCAGCCACTCCATCTTGCGCGGCTCAAGCGGCGTGTTGATCTTGATCGCCGAGTGACAGGCCACCGACGCGGCAATGCGCTGCCGCGCGGTCTCATCCGTGTAGCCGCGCGACTCGCGCTCGAACGTCTCGATCAACTCGCGCAAGAGTTTCTCGACATCGTCACTGCGTACGCTGGCTGGCACCGCCTTAACGGCAATCGTATTCTGGCCAAATGGTTCGGCTTCAAAACCTGACCGCTCCATCTCGCTTAAGGTCGTGCTCCATAGACTCATCTGCGCTGGCGTCAGCCGCAAGATGTATGGCATCAACATGCGCTGCGATTCCACCGCACCCTGGTCGCGGTCAAAAACAAATTTCTCGTAGAGTACACGCTCGTGCGCGGCGTGCTGGTCAATCAACCACAGCCCCGATGCGCTGGAGGCCACGATAAAGCTGTCGCGCACCTGCCCCAGTGGACGCAGTTCGCGGAGGTCCATCGGCTGATCTGGATTTTCAGTCACGGTAGCCGAGGGAACAACCGCCGCGGCGATCTCAGACGCAGCAGTAACGGTGAATTGTCCCGGCGAATAGAGCGCATCCGTCAATTCCCTCATAGTGGGAGCGCCTTCCCCACTCAGCGGAGAAGCCGCATGGAATGGAAATCGTTCCGTGGCAGGCTGCACAGTTGGACTCGTTAACGTGAGCGCCGCTGATGGAGTTGTCGTATGAATCGTATTCCTGCCACCAGACTCCATCGCTCCCGTAGCATTTGCCGCAGGCTCCGGAAACGCGGGCAGGGGGCGCGCGGCAATCAACGCTTCGCGCAGCGTGTCGCGCACTAGGTCATGCACCAGCGTCTGATGCCGGAAGCGCACCTCCACCTTGGACGGATGCACATTCACATCCACCTCCGTGTGCGGCATCTCCAGAAACAGCAGCGCCACGGGGAAGCAGTGCCCGGGCATCAGGTTGCGGTAGGCCTCCTGAATGGCGTGCAGCAGCACACGGTCGCGCACCATGCGTCGATTGACAAACAGATAAATGGAATTGCGATTGAGCTTCTGTATCTGCGGACGCGAGAGGAATCCTCGGAAGCGAATCTCCGGCCGCTCGGGCGCTTCTCCCGGCGGTGTCGCGTGGGCGGGCAACTCCAGATTCTTCACGAGCGGACCGAACTCGATGATCTCGTCGAGTGTTTCCTGTCCAAGCAATTGAAAGACACGGTCGCGCAGCGACGCGGCAGGCGAAACATTCACCAGATCACCCGTGGCCGTGCGCAACTGAAACGACTTATCCGGATACGCGAGCGCGTAGTGCGTAACCAGGGAAGAGATGTGCGAAAGCTCAGTCGATTCCGCGCGCAGAAATTTTCGCCGCGCCGGCGTGTTGTAGAACAAATCGTTGACGGTGATCGAAGTGCCTGAGGGTAAACCGGCGTCGTCAACAGCAATCAGCTTGCCACCGTTAATTTCAACGCGAGTGCCTTCACGCTCCTCGGGACTGTGCGTTTCCAGCAACAATCGCGAGACCGCACCGATGGTCGGCAACGCCTCGCCGCGAAAACCAAGGGTGGAAATAGAGAGCAGGTCTTCGGCGGAGCGCAGCTTGCTGGTGGCGTGGCGCTCGAAGGCCAGCATGGCGTCGTCGCGGCCCATTCCGCAGCCGTCGTCCACCACCTGAATGCGTCGCTTGCCGCCCGCCTCCACGTCGATGCGCACGCGCGTGGCTCCAGCATCAAGCGAGTTTTCGAGCAGCTCCTTCACCACCGACGCGGGTCGCTCAACCACTTCGCCCGCGGCAATCTTGTTGGCGACATTATCAGGAAGGATGCGGATGCGGCCCATGAAATCATCTCATCAGAGCCCCGACCACGAGGGAGGGGGCACGTTCAATTGTCAGAAATAATTCGTCCATATTGATTCGT
>CAMBEY010000027.1 GCA_945865705.1 Candidatus Sulfopaludibacter sp. SbA3 | reverse complement strand
ATCCACAGATTAGGTCCACAGATTGCGCAGATTCCCCAGAGCGAAAAAGAGCGAAAAACAATCGGAGTAATCTGCGTAATCCGCGGATGGATTCGCGGCCCGGTCACGCGGCCCGGTCACGCGGCCCAGTTTGATTTTGTAGCCACGCGGCGCAGCCGCTGATTTCCTAGGGAATGCGCGAGGCGGTGTAGGCGGCGATGTTCAGCATATCTTCCTCGCTCAATTTGCTGACGACCGGCATCATCAACTCGGTCCACATGCCCTTGCGCGCGCCCTGCTGCATGTCATACATCTGCCGCACCAGGTAGCTCGGCGAACGGCCGGCAATGCCGGGGACTGGTCCCATGCCCTTCAGGTCCGCGCCGTGGCAGACAGCGCACTGCACGGTTTTGCCGCCGCCGGTGGTGGCCAGCGCTTCGCCTTTCTTGATGCTGCCGACAGGCGCATAGGCGATAAAGCCGGACCGCGGGTCGCGCAGTATCTCAGTGGCTTCGGTGTTCTCCGGCATCTCGATGATGCGCTGGCCCAGCGGCTCTTTCTCGGTGCCCGCCAGCGCCAGAAACATGCCGCCGCCGATGCGCGTCTTGGGACCCGGATCGGTCTCCACCACCTTGATCCACGGCGTCCATTTCATCGCGCCAAAATACTCCGCCGCCGCTTTGATCTCCTCATCGGTCAGCGCCTTGGCGATGGCGATCATGGCGTTGGTGTTGGCCTTGCGCGGCTCGGCGCTCTTGCGATTGCCGGCCTTGTAATCGTTCATCTGCTGGATAAAGTACCCGACCGGCAAACCCGCAACCCCAGCGTTTTCGGGACGACCCTTGCCGTTGGGATAATGGCACAGCGCGCACGCGCGCGCCTCCGGATTCCGGCCGCGCGCCACGACATCGGGCATCAGCGGATGGTCGCCCGGATACCAGTCGGCTGGCCCAAAGCCGTTGCTGATCTGCGCCCGGGTAAACTCCAAGCTGCTGCCGGGAAGCCGTCTCACGGTGGTGTCCACGGGGGCGGCAGGCGCGGTCGCGGGCGCCGCCTGAGCCCCGGCCTGAGGCGCCGCCGCGCTGTTTGGAGCCGGTGCCGCAGCGGGAGTTCCCACCGTTGCAGCAGTGGGCGGAGTGCCGTAGGCCCATGCCGGCGGCCCTTGCGCCGCCCCCTGCGCCACGAACGACATCCACGCCGCCAACATCAATACCAATGAGCAGATCGCCAACCCCAATACGCGCTTCATAAACCCTCCGCTTACAAAAAAAGTCGCTGATGCGCTGTCAGTTTACAAGAACCGCCGCGCTCATATCAATAGTCCAAATGAAATGAAAAACGCCTAGCCGTGCGCGGCGGCAATAAGCTGGAAAGCGTCCCGGACGCCATCATTGACCTGCCCCCCCGAAAACTGAACCAGTGGAAAAGAGAGTTCTCGCGGGGTATAAAGCCAAGAGGAGGACAGCAGATGAGGCAGAGTCGATACACGGAGGAGCAGATCATAGGGGTGCTGAAGGAGGCGGAGGCCGGGATGAAGACGGCGGAAGTCTGCCGGAAGCATGGGATCAGCGATGCGACGTATTACAAGTGGAAGGCGAAGTACGGTGGGCTGGAGGTGAGCGAGGCGCGGCGGCTGCGGCAACTGGAGGACGAGAATCGGCGGTTGAAACACATCGTGGCCGACCTGACACTGGACAACCAGGCCCTGCAGACGGTGCTGGCAAAAAAAATTCTAACGCCCCCGGACCGGCGCGAGGCGGTGGGCGTGATGCGGCAAGCGCAGGGGTTGAGCGAGCGGCGAGCCTGCCGCTTGGTGGGGATGGCTCGGACGAGCTGCCGCTATGAGTTGCGGCGCCCGGGGCAGCAGGAGAAGCTGCGGGCGCGCCTGCGCGCCTTGGCCGGCGAGCGGCGCCGCTTCGGGTATCGGCGGTTGACGGTGCTGCTGAGGCGGGAGGGATGGACGGTGAATCACAAGCGGGTGTATCGGCTGTACGGGCAGGAAAGACTGCAAGTGCGGCGCCGGAAGCGCCAGCGGATGGGGGCGGTGGAGCGCCGGCCCATCACGACTCCGATCCAGCCCAACCAGCGCTGGTCGATGGATTTTGTCTCGGATGCTTTGAGCGATGGACGCAAGTTTCGCAGCTTGAACATTGTGGATGACTTCAATCGCGAGTGTCTGGCCGCGGAAGTGGACACCTCGCTGCCGGGCGCTCGGGTGGTGCGCGTATTGAATAAATGGGGAATAAATGGGGGACAGCCTGAACTGCGCGGATTAATTTTTGTTGCTGTGTTGCTGCTTCCATATGGGTTTCACGGGAGCGACCGCCACGGCACACGCTCTCAGCTTACTGCTGTTTTCCGACTCACTCACAAAATAATCACGCAGTTCAGGCTGCCTCCTTTTCCCTCGGATGAAAACTTCGCTCGTATGGACGCAAACTGGAGTATAGTCTCAACTAGTTGAAGTCCAAGAAACGAATGCTTGGTAACTGTATCTGCGAAGGAGAGACCCATGGAATCTAAACAACCGAATCGAAGGAGATTTCTAAAAGGTAGCGCCGCGCTGGTCGGATTGGCCGCGGTCGGGTCGGCGAGCGCACAGACTCCAGCAGCTGCTCCAGCACCTGCCGCGTTCATCAAGGGCAGTGAGGAGCAGATTGCCTACGGCCAGCGCTCCCGTTTCGAGACTTCGGTGCGCACGTCGCACGGCGGAAGGAAATCGCCCGATGCCTTTGGGCTGGTTATGCACGTGGCGACTCCGCTGCAGGACTCGGTGGGGGTGATCACGCCATCCGCGCTCCACTATGTGGCGACCACCCGTGGCGCATTCATTCCGGACATCGATCCCAAGGAGCATCGGCTCATGATCCACGGAATGGTGGACCGTCCGCTGACCTTCACCATGGAGGATCTGAAGCGCCTCCCTTCCGTCACTCGCCTTCATTTCGTCGAGTGCGCGGCGAACCGTCCGAGTGCCACGGCCAAGACCATTCAGGATTCGCACGGGATGACCAGTTGCGCCGAATGGACCGGAGTGCTCCTGTCTACCTTGCTCAAGGAGGCCGGGGTGCAAAGCGGGTCTTCCTGGATCGTTGCGGAAGGGTCGGAGGAAGTGAAGGGAGCGTCGAGCATTCCGATGGAGAAGGCCATGAACGACTGTATCGTGGCCTACGGCATGAACGGCGAGGCGGTGCGTCCCCAGCAAGGTTATCCACTGCGGTTGTTGGTTCCCGGCTTCGAAGGAATCTTTAACGTAAAGTGGCTGAGGCGAATCAAGGCCGTAGACCAGTACTATATGACCTACAACGACTTCGGGCATCTTCGACAGGAGCCTGAAAACGCTGCGTTGGGTTACCAGATCGGACCAAAATCGGTCATCACCTTTCCTTGTGTGGGAAAGCAGTTGCCCGGCAAGGGATTCTACGAGATCAGCGGCTTGGCTTGGTCCGGTGGCGGCGCCATACGCAGGGTGGAAGTATCCACCAACGGCGGACGGAGCTGGACAGACGCCGAGATTCGCGGAACGGCACAGCGCATGGCCCATACCCGGTTTAGCCTCACTTGGAATTGGGACGGAACAGAGACCGCGCTGCTTTCACGCTGCACGGACGAAATGGGCAAGATTCAACCGACGCGAGCCCAGGTCGCCGAGTTCTTTAAGGTGCCCCTGGTTCCGACATACAGGGCCCCGGGCCAGGACAATACCATTCAGACATGGAAGATCGCCAGCGATGGGAGCGTCCACAATGCGTATTCTTAGGCTTATTTCGTTGGTGTTGCTGCTGGGGAGCTCCGCGCTGGCACAGTCAAAATACGGTGTGGGAAGCACCCCGGGCAAAGAGGAAATTCGTGCCTGGGATATCTCCATCAGTCCGACGGGAGCGGAACTCCCGCCGGGACGCGGAACCTCCAAGGAAGGCGCGCGGGTCTATGTAACGAAAGGGTGCGCGGCCTGCCACGGGGCGACAGCGAAAGGGGGCCCCGCACCCACTTTGCTAAAAGCCGAGGCGAAGCCGAATGGCACTCCCTGGGACTTGGGGCGAGTACTGCCCATCCGCTCGCCGTACGCGACGACGGTATGGGACTACATCAATCGCGCCATGCCTCTCAATCGGGAGGGGACGCTAACGCCGGATGAGGTCTACGCGTTGACCGCCTATCTGCTCAACATAAACGGTGTCATCCCGGAGGACGCGGTAATGGACGCCCAGAGTCTGCCAAAGGTGAGGATGCCAAACCGCGAGGCTTGGGCTCCCCTGCCGGATTGGAAGCCCGGAATGCCCAGGTTTGCAGGTTACCCCTACTAGACCTTCGTCAGGCACTGTCAGGCGTCAGGCACTGTCAAGTTAACCGGCGTGACGCATGCCTGAGCGTAACGTGCATGAATTGGCGTGCTTGAAGTTTGGGGAGTACGATCCGTCTACCCGTCATTGCTGAACTCGCCGAGCACTGTAATCAAGGTCGCGTGTCCACTAAAGGAACCCCCGCTGCGCGCGACGCCTTCCGCAATTCATTGTCATCACGTTGCCAGGGGCAAGCTTTCCCGAATCGCCAGTTCAAGATAGGCCGCATCGTAGACCGTGAGTTCGTATTGCTCCGCCAGCGGGAAAACTTCCGCGCGGATTTGATTCCTGGTAGTCGTGTCGATGCGAATCGGAAGGGCCTCCAGGTTTTCAAGAAACTGGTGGACATCCTCGGGAGGAATTCGATTGCGGCGAACCGCTACCAGCAACGCATTGGCAACTTCAGCGGGCCAATGCGCCGGGACAAGCGCTTCATCACCTGTCCGAAGGCGGATTAGCAACGCGTTGGTTGCCTCGGTGGCTTCATCGGCAAAGCACCAGGGCAGCGTGGCCGAAGCGTCGATTACGAACGCCGCCATCAGTAGTTGTGCCCTTCGTGAATCAAATCCTTGATCTTCAGTCCGCCCAGCCGGTTGCGCTGCTGGATTTCCAGAATGCCGGCGACCGCCTCGGCGGGAGATTTTGCCGAGGGACCGCGCCGGGGATGGACGGACTCTTTTTGAGCAAGGGTTTCCAGCGCCCGCTCGATCACTTCTTCAGGCGAACGAAAGGGACCGCGCGCGATCTGCTCTTCGAGCAACTCTCGGCTGTGAGGCGTCAGGCGAATCGTCGAATCCATACGGTCAGTATACGGGGGGTGCCCAGGTTGAGCAACAGATACCATTAAACGAAGGCGCGTAGGCGGTGGGAAACGTCCCGACTGCCCCCGGTTGTCCAATCGCAGACGCGCCCGACGTATTGAATCCTCAAGAAGCGCCGGCCGCGAGGTTGATCCGAGCCGCGCCCCACGACAGGAAATGATGGCGCGTCCACCATCTCCACGAGCACACTCGCGCGCGGCCTCAAAAAAACCTGTGGGGAACGGAGGTTTCCGGCAGTCCTCACATCGCCGCGTCCATGCTCATGGTGGACGCGCCATCACTGGCGCGGCTCGGATCACTGCGCCGGAAAATTTTGCTTTTGGCGCGCAGGTAGGGCGAAGACGGCAAGCGCAAGTACCAGATTGCGTCCTAACCGTGTTAATCGTCTCATCTGTTTCTGCCGCCGGGTTTCGACTCGGCGGCTTTTCTCATTCCGGTAATCTATGTAGGCCACTGGTTGTTGGCCATTCTTAACGTGTGATAGCATTTTTTTGTAACACTTTATGTCGAACTTCGAAGACCTCGATATTCCTGATTGGGTGCAGGCGGCTTGGTCGCAGCCTCCCGAGAAAGGCGACATCCTGTTTCGCTCGGTTAACTCGAGCGAGGGCAAGGAAGACGACTGGGAAACGAACGCTTCGGTAAGCGGGGCCACCGATTACGCTTACGCAGAGGGCTATCGGCTTGCCGGTCGGATCGTCGCTGATCATGTGATTCAAAACAGGTGGGATGCTGACTTCCTCGTTTACCCGATTGTTTTTCTCTATCGCCATAACGTCGAGCTGCAACTCAAGCGCCTCATCCCAATGGGAGCATTTCTGGTGAACCATGTGATTAGCGAAGCTGATCAAAAGGTACTCCAGAGTTCGCACCGTCTCAATCAGTTGTGGGCGCTCCTCGAACCAATTCTTCGGAAGGCCACAAAAGAGGCTTTCAAGATGACATCTGCTGATATCGATGGCATTGGCTGGTACGTGCGCCAGCTTCACGATATCGATGAGGGTTCATTCAGCTTTCGCTACATGGTTACGAAGTCGGGAGCGCCTTCCATCGACAAGGACAAACTCCCGCACATCAATATCGGCGTACTCGCCGAGGGCATGGAAAAATTGACGGGCTACCTGTTCGGCCTGGGCGAGGCCTTTCACGAAGCGCTTCAGGTGAAATGCGAAATGGAGGATGAGGCCCGCGCCGAAGCCACGGAGTATTACGATGGCGAGTGATTCAGATAGCCAACAATTGGCCTCATCTAATTTCGGCTGAAGGCCCATGACTTTCAAACGCTCCAAAGTAACCGCCACGAACGGCGGCGACAGCTCCATCGCGTAACAGATCCGCCCCAGACTTTCTGCTGCTACGAGTTGGGTTCCGCTCCCCGAGAACGGCTCATAACAGACATCGCCCTTCTTGGTGTGTTGGCGGATCGGTATGGAAAACAACTCGATGGGCTTTGGGGTTGGGTGATCGGTCGTTTCGCCCGGTGCCTGTGTTGGAAATGACCACACGGTCGTTGGAAACGCTCACACCGGCGGCGGGTAATCCGCAGCAATGCATTTCGGCTTCTTGCCCTTCATCCAGCCAAAGAAGCATGGCTCGTGCTGCCACATGTACCACGAGCGCGTCAGGATGGGCCGGTCGTTTGCCCACCCCTAGCCCACCATGGGCCCAGATGATCGGTAGTGGGTCAGTTTGAATAGTTGTCATCCTGAGGAGCGTGGCGACGAAGGATCTGCTGTGCTCCGGCGAAGACAGTAAAGCAGATCCTTCGCCGCGCTCGGGATGACAACGTGAATTAGTGGCCTGAAATTTCAAACTGACTCACTACGCTCTTTTCTTTTGGCACTCCAAATCTGGTAGGATCGTGCTGCTGGTTGGAACTGTTTAGCTCAGGATGGTCCAGAAACCCATGCGCCGCGAAAATCTCGTTGGGGAAGATTGTCCTTCCTTCCTCGCTCGTCAAAAACAACTCGTCCTGATCGTGCTTGCCATTTTTTTGATGATCGGGTGGGAAACGAATCTGGAGGCGGCCCCCCAGGCCGGGATGTCGAAGACGATCCGCGCCACAATTTCCGGACCGCGCGGGGTGATCCGGGGCGCGGAGGTCACTTTGTTGCGCGATGGTCAAGTGGTTAATTCCGCAAAGTCCGACGATTTGGGCGTTGTGGTCTTTGCCGATCTTTCCGTGGGCTGTTTCGATTTGCAGGTGGTCGCGCCGCTGTTTCCCGCAAAAACCGTGAACGTTTGCACTTTGGTCAATCTGGATAATTTGGTCAATTTTGTGGTACTTGAACCGGTCAGCGAGACCGTTTCGGTAACCGCCAGCCGGCTCCCTTTGCCGGTGGTGAACTCCATCTCCGAGGTCCGCGTGCTCGACGAGGAAGACCTGCGCGCGAGTCCCTATCAATCCCTCGACGACCGCCTGCGCACCCTGCCCGAGTTCTCGCTGTTCCGCCGGTCGAGCAGCCTCATCGCGCATCCCACCACGCAGGGCGTATCGCTGCGCGGCATCGGGCCCAGCGGCGTCTCGCGCTCGCTCGTCCTGGCCGACGGCATCCCCATCAACGACGCCTTCGGCGGCTGGGTCTACTGGGATCGCATCCCTTCGTTGAGCCTGCAGCAGGTAGAGTTGGTTAATGGCGGCGGCTCGGCGCTCTACGGCAACTACGCGCTGGGCGGCGTGGTCCAATTACTGAAGCGTGTTCCCACGCCCGCCACCATTGAGTTTCAAGCGCAGGGCGGCAGTCGCGGCGCGCTGAAGGGCGACCTCTACGCTTCACATCGCCTCGGCAACTGGGGCCTGGCGTTGAGCGCCGCCGCCTTTGATTTCAATGGCTGGACGCAGGTGCGCGAGTCGCAGCGCGGCGCCGTGGACATCGCCGCCAACTCGCGCCATCAGGCCGCGCGGTTCCAACTCGAGCGCGCCGCCAGCGGCACGCTGTGGACGCTGGAAGGCGGGCTGCTCAATGAAGATCGCGCCAACGGCACGCCCTTGCAGAACAACGACACCGTGTCGTTCGATGCGTCAACGGGCTTCCAATTCTCGCCCTCCTCAGCGGATCGCATCGAGACGCGCGCCTTCTTCCGCCGCACCATCTTCGGCAGCTCCGCCGCCACCGTGGCCGCGGGCCGCAACACGGAGACGCTGGCCAGTCAGCAGCATGTGCCGTCAACCGAGGGCGGCGCGTCGCTGGTGTGGTTCGCCACGCGGGGACGGCACAGTCTGGTTAGTGGTACAGATATCTGGATCGTCAGCGGACAGAGCACCGACAACATCTTCACCGCGGGCCGCTTCGCTTCGGTGCGCTACGGCGGCGGCAAGCAATCCACCTTCGGCATGTTCGCGGAAGAGAACTTCACCGTCTCGCCGCGCTTCGCGCTGGTGGCGGGCGGGCGAGTGGACTTCTTCCGAAACTTCAATGGCCGCACCGGTTCCTTCGTAGTGGGATCGCCAGCGATACGCGCTCTCAAAGCCAACACGGAGACGGTGTTCAGTCCGCGCGGCGGATTTAGCTTCGAGGCGCTGCCGCAAATGGTCTTGCACGGTTCGCTGTATCGCTCGTTCCGCGCGCCGACGTTGAACGAACTCTACCGCGACTTCCGCGTGGGCACCGTGCTGACCACCGCGAACAGCGAGCTGCAGCCGGAGCGTAACACGGGCTTTGATCTCGGCGCGCGCTTTCCAGTGTCGTCGGAAGTGAGGCTCGGCCTCACTGGGTTCTGGAATTTTCTGGATGCGCCGGTGTCGAACGTAACGCTGTCAAACACGCCAGCGCTGATTACGCGCCAGCGGCAGAACCTCGGCGCGGTGCGCGTGGCGGGCTTGGAGGCGAGCGCGACTTGGCAGCCTGTCTCGGCGGTAAAGGCCAGCGCGACATATCTGTGGAATGGCAGCGTAGTGACGGAGTTCAACGCTGACCCGCAACTGAACGTCTCGTTGATCGATAAGAACCTGCCGCAGGTGGCCAAGCATCGCTTCACGCTGGCCGGTGATTTCCGACTTCCTCAACGCGTTGGTGTTTCGCTCATTGGCCGCTTCGTGGGCGAGCAATTTGATGACGATCTCAACAGCGTTGTGCTCCCGAATTTCTTCCAGCTCGACGCTCACGTTTCACGCGGGCTGGGCGAGTTCGCCAGACTTTTTGTTGCGATTGAGAACCTCAATGGCGCGGAGATCATCACCAACCGTTCGCCAGTCGATTTGCTGGGTACGCCCTTTCAGGTGCGAGGCGGGATTCATATAACGATCCGCTAGCCGCGATGTATGCGAAATTTTCCATGAGAAGGACTCCGGAAAGATGCTCGCGTGGATGGCAGCAACCGATTGAAAAAAATAGAGTTGCTAAGTTTTCAGCGCCAAAGGCGGGGGATGCTATTAAATCATTCAATTTCAATGCTTGACTTGTTGCGATTCCCTGCTATAAATGGCAGTCAAGAGGACTTGTTTCCTTTTGGAGCTGCGGGTGCGCTCAATGAGTTGAACTATGCCCCCGATTGAATGGCTGAAGGCCGAAGGTTGTTGATGAATATGAGATGGAATTTGCAGGTAGCGATGATCGTGGTGGTGCTGGTTACGAGCGCATCCAGCCAAGCGCAGCAACCGCCCGTCGCCGCCGCGCCAGTTTCGCCGAATCGCGCGCTGGTCAGCCGCTACTGTGTTACCTGCCATAACGAAAAGCTCAACACGGCTGGCCTGTCGCTCGATAAGGCTGACGTTGATGATGTCTCCCGCGACGCGCGGATTTGGGAAACGGCCGTCAAGAAATTGCGTGCCGGACAAATGCCCCCGGGAGGCGCGCCGCGCCCTGACAAAGCTGCGCTTAGTGCTTTCGCGACTTATCTGGAATCATCGCTCGACAAGGCCCACACGGCGAATGCGAATCCTGGGCGAACCGCCAGCGTGCATCGTTTGAACCGTGCCGAGTACACCAACGCCATCCGTGATCTTCTAGCCATGGAGATTGACTCTGCATCGTTGTTGCCCCCTGATAATATCGAGTATGGATTCGATAACATTGGGGAGGTGCTTTCGGTTTCTCCTGTGCTGATGGAGCGCTACATGCTTGCGGCGGGCAAGATCAGCCGCATGGCCGTGGGCGATCCCACGCAGAAGCCCAGCGGCGTTACTTACGAAATTCCGCTGTTGGCGGTTCAGGAAGATCGTGCCAGCGAAGACCTCATGTTTGGCTCGCGCGGCGGACTTGCCGTGCGCCACAACTTCGCGCTCGATGGCGAGTACGAAGTCAGCATCAAGCTGGTCCGCAACAACGACGGTTACATTCGCGGGCTGCGCGATCCGCATCCGCTCGACGTTCGCGTGGATGGCGCGCGGGTAAAGCTATTCACGATTGGCGGCGAATACTCCGGTCGCTCCGGGCCGATTTTTTCGCGCAACGATCCGGACTATCGCGGTGACTCCAAGCAAGTGGATTACGAATATTCCGCCGATGACGCGCTGGTCTCGCGGTTCCCGATGAAGGCTGGCACGCGGCTGGTGGGCGTCGCATTCTTGATGGAAAACTCGAAGCCCGAGGGCGTGTATACGCCGCCGCTGCTCTACGCCGATTTGGGGCAATTTCGTGGTGGAAACCCGGCCGTGGCCGCGGTTACCATCACGGGACCGTTTGCGCCCAAAGGTTCGGGCGAGACCGCCAGTCGCGAAAAGATTTTCACCTGCGCCCCGAAAAGCGCCGCCGAGCAAGGACCCTGCGCACGGAAGGTTATCTCCACGCTGGTCCGTCGTGCTTATCGCCGCCCCGTGGCCGCCGACGAGATTGATCCGTTGATGAAGCTCTACGAAGATGGCATCAACGACGGTGGCTTTGAAGCCGGTGTCCAGCTTGCTTTGCAGCGCATTCTGGCTGGCCCTGAATTTCTGTTTCGCGTCGAGCAGGACCCCGCTGGAGTAGTGCCGGGCAAGTCCTACGCGATTAGCGACGTCGAACTGGCCTCGCGGCTTTCGTTCTTCCTGTGGTCCAGCATCCCCGATGAAGAGTTGATCGCGCTCGCGGAAAAAGGCAAGCTGAAGGACCCCGCCGTGCTCGACCACCAGGTGCAGCGCATGATGGCGGATCGCCGGGCCGAGGCACTGGTGAGCAACTTCGCCGGCCAGTGGTTGAGCCTGCGCAACTTAAAGTTGCTCTCGCCCGACCCGGACATGTTCCCGGATTATGATGACAATCTGCGCGAAGGGTTTGAGCGCGAGAGCGAACTGTTCTTCGCCGATATGCTGCGCGAGGATCGCTCCGTTCTGGATATGCTGCGCGCCGATTTCACATATGTGAACGAGCGGCTGGCCAAGCACTACGGCATCCCCAACGTCTATGGCAGCCACTTCCGCAAGGTTTCTTTGGCGGATGCGGCCTTCAACACTCGCCGCGGCTTGCTCGGCCAAGGCAGCATTTTGACGCTGACGTCGCGCGCCAATCGGACTTCACCGGTGGTGCGTGGCAAGTGGGTACTGGAGAATGTGCTGGGCACGCCGCCGCCGCCGCCGCCGCCGAATGTTCCCGATCTGCAGCCCAAGAGCAAGGAAGGCAAGGCGCTGACCTTGAAGCAGCAGATGGAGCAGCACCGCGCTAATCCTGCCTGCATTAGCTGCCACAAGCTGATGGATCCCATCGGCTTCGCCATGGAGAACTTTGACCCCATCGGCAAGTGGCGCACCGAAAGTCCGTTTGGCGATGGCAACCCGCCCATTGACGCCACCGGCGTGCTGCCCGACGGAACCCCGATTAACGGCACGGTGGAGTTTCGCGAGACGCTGATCAAGAATCCTCGCCAGTTCTTGAACACCGTAACTGAGAAGATGCTTACCTACGCACTGGGACGCGGAGTGGAGTATTATGATATGGCGTCGGTCCGCAAAATTTTGCGTGATGCCGAGCCCGGCGGATACCGCTGGTCGGCCTTGATTACCGGAATTGTAAAAAGTCAGCCGTTCTTGATGAGGAGGTCGAAAGAGCTATGATGATATTCAAGAAAGCTATTCCCCGTCGCACATTCCTGCGTGGAGCGGGTGCCGCTTTGGCATTGCCTATGCTGGATAGCATGTCTCCAGCGATGGCCGCTGTGAACGACACGGGCAAGAAGCCCTTGCGCGTGGCAACCGTCTTTGTGCCCAACGGACGCATCATGTCTAAATGGACGCCGCGCACCGACGGCGTGGGTTTTGAAATCTCTCCGACCTTGCAGCCTCTGGCTCCCTTTAAGGACCAGCTCACGGTGCTGACGGGCCTGAACATCAAGGCTGCCGACGCCGTGGGCAACGAGCCTGGCGGCGTACACGCGCGTCCAGCCGCTGCATTCCTTACGGGATTGCATCCCAAACCCGGCGGGGAACTCGGCGTTTCGATGGACCAGATGATCGCGCGTCAATGGGGCAAGGAAACGCAGCTCGGTTCGCTGGAGCTGGCCCTCGACGCCCCCGAAATGGCGGTTAGCGACGGTAGCTACGGTGCCTATTACATGAACACCATCTCCTGGCGCGGCCCCAATACGGCGCTGCCGATGGAGATCAATCCGCGCGCTGTCTTCGAGCGGATGTATGGTGATACCGATTCAGCCGACGCCGCCGCGCGCGCTCGCCGTATGCAGAAAGAGCGCAGCATTCTGGACTCCGTTAGCGATGGCGTTTCGCGCATGATGGGCGGCATCGGATCGGGTGACCGCGCGAAGTTGAGCGAGTACCTCGATGCTATACGCGATATTGAGCGCCGCATTCAGGTGGCCGAAAAATCCGATGAGCCCGCCGAGGGTCAGCCCACTGTGGCTGGAAAATCAACCATGGAGCGGCCCGCTGGCATTCCCGCGAAGTACTCCGAGCACGCCAAGCTGATGTTTGATCTGCAAGTGCTGGCGTTCCAATCCGACCTGACGCGTGTCACCACCATGATGATGGGCCGCGAACAGACCGACCGCGCCTTCCGCGAGGTCGGCATCGGCGACGGACATCACCCGCTTTCGCACCATAAGGAAGTGCCCGAGACGATTGCTCTGGTCGAAAAAGTCGATCTGTTCCAGGCAACGCTGTTCGCGCACTTCATTGAGCGGCTGCGCAACACTCCGGATGGCGATGGGTCGCTGCTCGATCACTCGCTGGTGCTGTTCGGCAGCGGCTTGAGCGACGGCAATTTCCACATCCACAACAACATCCCGGTCATGTTGGTGGGCGGCGCGCACGGCAAGTTGAAGGGTGATCGCCACCTGCGCTTCCCGGGACAGCCGTTCTCGAACGTCCTGCTGTCGGTGATGGATATCGCCGGCGTTTCCGTGGATGGTTGGCTGGATAGCAAGTACAGCGACGCCACCGGCAAACTGGATTTGACGACTGTCTAGCGAAGTATTTACTCTGTGAAACCTTTTCGAACCGAAGCGCGGGGGGCACCCCCCCGCCTTCTTATTACGATGCGCAATCGAATCTTCCTAATTAGTTTGTTCTGCCTGGCCACCACCGCACAGCGATTGTTCGGGGCTGCGGATGACTTCCGTCTGGTGGAAGCCACCGAACGCGGCGACCGCACTGCGATCAAGGTGCTACTCGATGCCAAAGCTGACGTGAACGCCGCGCGTCCCGATGGCGCGACGCCGCTGGCCTGGGCCGTGCATTACGACGACTCCGAGTCGGTAGCCTTGCTGATCCGCGCGGGAGCCAATGTCAATGCCGCCAACGACTACGGAGTTACTCCACTTACGCTGGCCTGCACCAATCGCAATGCGGCGATGATTGCGACTCTGCTGAAGGCCGGGGCCAATCCGAACCTCGCACAGATCACCGGCGAAACGCCGCTGATGACCTGCTCCAGCACCGGCACTGTGGAAGGTGTAAAGGCATTGCTGGCCAAGGGCGCCGACACTAGCGCCGCCGAGAAGAGAAGAGGCCAGACCGCTCTGATGTGGGCCGTGGCGGAAAAGCATCCTGCGGTGGTGCGCGCATTGGTAGACGGTGGCGCAAGCGTCCATGCCCGCTCGAAAATCATTCCCAATCGCGAGCCTTACGTCATTGAAAGCTCCAACATCTTTGGCGGCAGTTACGAGCCGGGTGTTTACTTTCCGAAGACCACTGGCGGATTTACACCGCTGTTGTTTGCCGCCCAGCAAGGGGTACTCGAATCCGCGCAGATACTGGTCGCGGCCGGGGCCAAAGTGGACGACGCTTCGCCGGAAGACGGCACACCGCTGGTAGTCGCCACGCACAGCGGGCATGAGAAAGTTGCGCTATTTCTGCTGGAGAAAGGCGCTGATCCTAAGGCGACCGACGCTTACGGAATTACCCCGCTGCACTACGCGCTGGTTGCCGGCATTCAGGCCATTGATGGCGCCACTCGTTCCGATACCGACCGCTTCGGCTGGACCAAGCAGAATATGCCGGAGCTGGTGAAGTCGCTGATGGTGCAGGGCGCCGATCCCAACGCGAAGATACTTAAGAATTTCCCCCCCTACGATTACGCGCCCATCGCCCGCTCCATCGGCAACGATCATCCGCAGTTGAGTCTGATCGGCATTACACCGTACATGCTTGCCGCGGCTTCTGCCGATGTGTCCGCGATGCGTGTGCTGGTTGAGGGTCGCGCCGATCCCAAAATTACCACACCCGAAAATGTTTCTCCCGTGATGATCGCCGCCGGGTTTGGCACGGATCGCAATATGCGCAGCGAAGCGGCGGCGCTGGAAGCGCTGAAGGTGGCGGTTGATCTGGGCGGGGACGTGAACGCGGCCAAGGAAGACGGGCGTACCGCGCTGCACGCGGCAACCTATCTCGGCTGGACTTCCGTGATCGAATTTCTCGCATCCAAGGGCGCGAACCTTGACGCCAAAGACATGTACGGGCAGACGCCAATTTCCATCGCCATGGGCGATCCGGAAGGTCTTATCTACCGGCAGTTGGCCGGTGGCCGCTACGATGACCGTTTTCGCGCCGGGCGTGAGCAGAAGAAGACAATTGAGCTTCTGTTGAAGCTGGGTGCCAAGCCCTTCACCGGCAAGTTTCGCGACCGTTCCGGCGAATAGTTTTTGCGACCATTTCCAATCACGTCAGCCCTTCTCCTTCAATTCATCTAAATTTATTGACATGCCCTTCCTGGTGTGATTAAATCCTGTCCAGTGAGTAGTTTGGTTGGGTTTAACATTGAGTTAAATAGGGACATTGGAATAGGCTGGACGAAATGGCGGTGCGCCGAAACTGGCGCTCGACATTGGGCGTGCGGAATTGGCGCGCCGACGTCAGCGATCTTAAGAAATGAGGGAACGAATCATGAATATGAGGCAACGATTTGCCAAGTGGGGAACTACCGGCGCGGTTCTGACGCTGGCGGGAATTATGCTGCTGGTCGGCTCGCTCGAGTTGCGCGCGCAATTGCCTGTGGGCAACATCGCCGGCGGCGTGCATGATGCAAGCGGCGCAGTCATTCCCGGCGTAACCATCACCGCCACCAACCGCGACACCGGTTTGGTGCGTTCCACCGTCACGGGCAGCACCGGACGCTACGTAGTCCCCGCACTGCCAGTGGGCGGGTACGACGTCAAGGCGGAAGCGCCCGCGTTCGCCGGACAGATCCGGCAGAATATTGTCGTGGCCATCGGCCAGGAGTCGGTGATCAATTTTTCGCTCGCCGTCGGCTCGGTGGCCGAAGCGGTTACCATCACGGCGGAAGCGCCGCTGATCGAAACCACCTCCGGCGCGGTCGGCGGACTGGTGAATGAGCAGCGCGTGCAGGAGTTGCCGCTGAACGGCCGCAACTTCAACGAGCTGGTCCTGCTGCAAGCCGGCATCAATGTTCATAAACAGACTTCCAGCACCTCCAGCACAGGCACGGGGCTGGTGTTCTCGAGCAACGGCGCTCCGATTCGCTCGAACTTCATGACACTTGACGGCGCGAACATGGCTTCCGCCGAGGGCCTCACCGGCGTCAGCGTAACCGGCTCGATGCTGGGCATTGAAGGCATTCAGGAATATCGCGTCATCACCAATTCGTTCCCTGCCGAATACGGCATGACCATGGGTAGCCAGATTACGGTGGCCACCAAGAGCGGAACAAATCGCTTCCGCGGCTCGATGTTCGAGTTCCTGCGCAATAGCAATTTGGATGCCAGCAACTTCTTCTATAAGAAGGTGAAAGATGATGACCCGCGCATCCCGGCCTTCCGCCGCAACAACTTCGGCGGCGCAGTGGGCGGGCCGGTGATCAAGGACAAATCGTTCTTCTTCCTCACCTATGAAGGCAACCGCGAGCGGCTGGGCGACACCAAAGTCTTGGCGACTCCCACCGCAGCCGCGCGTCAAAACGGAGGCCTGGTTCCCACGATCAATGCCGTGGTTCGGCCTTACCTGGCACTGTATCCGCTGCCCACCGGGCCGCTGCCGAGCGATCCCAATCAACTGAGCGGCGTTGGTCGGTACATTTACGTTTTCAAGCAGCCGACTCGCGAGGACTTCGGCCAAGCTCGCGTGGACCACTCCTTCTCCGAGACCGATACCATGTTCACGCGCTACACCATTTCGGACAACGCCCTGGTCGATTCAGCGGAGAACTGGCCGGAGTTCCCGCGCTTTGGCAACAGCCGCGGGCAATTCCTGACCGTTGCCGAGAGCCACACGTTTTCGCCTGTCCTGCTCAATCAAGTTCGCGCCTCGTTCAGCCGCACGTTTGGCCGGTTCGATTCGGCGACATATGAAGACCCCAATCTGGAATTTCTCACGGGCTTTGGCCTGGGCAGTATTGCGCCCGGCAGCGGCGTCACGGGCATTGGTCCAGCGACTCCCTGGATTGTCTTCAATCAGAATCTCTACACTCTGAGCAATGACATCTATTACGCTGCCGGATCGCATTCCTGGAAATTCGGGACGCTGATCAACCGCTATCATGTATTCACCGAGCCGACCACTTCGCGCCGGGGAGGATACGCGTTTGCCAACATTACTAATTTTCTGAACGGAATTCCGCAATCATTCGCCTCTGAAACTCCCGGCTCGAACACCTACAAACATTACGCTTGGTACACGCTGGGGTTCTATCTACAGGATGACTGGCGGGTAACGCCGCGGCTGACGCTGAACCTGGGCCTGCGTTACGAATCGCACACATCGGTGAACGAGCAGAATGACCGCGGCTCGCACTTTGCTGATGTGACTCGTGATCGGCTGACCATTATTTCACCCGAACTGTTCCACAATAATTCCAAAAAGAACTTCGGGCCGCGCTTTGGCTTTGCCTGGGATCCCAAGGGCGATGCGAAGATGGCCGTGCGTGGAGGCTTCGGGCTGCTCTACGACATCGCCAACATGGCCGCTGCGGCACAGGTCGCGGCGACGGGTACGCCGCCCTTCGCCAGCCGCTCGACAATTACCGCGGCGAAT
>CAMBEY010000026.1 GCA_945865705.1 Candidatus Sulfopaludibacter sp. SbA3 | reverse complement strand
GTTGTTCGCGGGGCAACAGGGAAATATCAACATGGCGCGCTTGTTGCTGGAAAGCGGCGCCAAGGTGAACGACTCCGCCACGGAATTTGGCACCGCGCTGGTGGTGGCCACGGCGCGGGGACGCGAGGAGTTCGCACTTTTCCTGCTGGAGCAGGGCGCCGATCCAAACGCCGCCGACAAAGATGGCTTGACGGCGATGCACTATGCGCTTCTCAAAGGGATGGCCAACATCTCCGCCGTGCCGGGGCACCTGGCGGTGGCGTCGTTCATGTTCCGTCCGAATATGAAGACGCTGCTGACGGCTCTGCTGGATCGCGGAGGAAATATCAACGCGCGCGTCAAAACAGATCCAGTGCTGCCCGGCAGCACGCCGCGCTTCAGCATGACCGGGGCCACGCCATTTTTCCTCGCCGTGGGAACCGGTGATATCGAGCTGGTGCGATTTTTGCTGGATCGCGGCGCGGACCCGAAAATTGCCACGGCACAAAACACCACAGCGTTAATGGTAGCCGGCGGCCTCGGAACTTTCGAGGACCGCGCGCCGCGGCAGGACGCCGAATCGCTGGCCATCGCCCAGCTTCTTCTGGACTTGGGAGCCGATGTAAACGCGGTGGGCGAGAATGGCTGGACCGCGCTGCATGGGGCCGCTTACGCCGGCTCCGAGGCCATCATCAAGTTTTTGGTGGAGCGTGGCGCGAGCCTGGATGTACGCGATGTTTTCGAGCAGACGCCGCTGAGCATCGCGCAGGGATTGATCGGAATCAAGATCGCCAATTTTACCAAGAAGCCTTTTGGTCCACACCCGAGCGCCGCCAGTCTGCTACTCGCTCTGGGCGCCAACCCAGCCGCCGCGATCACCATCCCCACTACTGGGGAAGCACCGGTCAAAGCCGTTCTGCCGTAAATATGATCGCGTCGCCACACCGATCCTTCGCCCGAGCCGATTCATGGTCCCATCCGCCAGGACAATGGATCGGCGCCGCGCACTTCCCGCTCATTACGCTAGAACGAAATCTTCAGGCCGAACTGAATCTGGCGCGAGGTGTTGCTGGTGGATGAGATAGTGCCCGCCGCGCCGCGATAGTTCAGCAGATTCGGCGTGGCCGCCGGCGGAGCGTTCAGCACGGAATTGCTGGGCAGTCCGAAATTGGCGTGGTTGAGCAGATTGAAGATCTCCGCGCGAAACTCCGCCTGGAAACGTTCGCTGATGGAGGTGGCCTTCACCAGGCTGAAATCCACGCTGATGAATCCCGGGCCGATGAGCGTATTGCGCCCCAAGTTGCCGTAGGTGCCGATGTCGGGAAGCACGAACGCGCAGGGGTCATAGTAGCGCTCCGGCCCGCCGAGCGTTTCGCCCGGCGCGATCACGCCACAACCTGCGCCGGCGCCCACGACTGGATTGTTGCTCTTGCCCGCGGCGAGACTGGGGCGATCAGCCACGCTGCGGCTCTGGCTGCGCGAACGGTTGAAGCCGGATAGGACGGTAAACGGCTCGCCGGTGTTGGTGGTGAAGATGCCGCTGAACTGCCAGCCATTGGCGATGCGCGCCGCCGCGCCGCCCCAACTTCCTAAAGATGCAAATTTCGGCAGGTCGTAGGTGAAGTTCGAGACAAACGTGTGCCGCGCGTCAAACGACGAGAGTCCTCTATCGTCGCGGACATTCTCCGGGTCCTGCGCCGTGGCGGGCGCGCCGAGCGCTTCCTGCCCGGTGATGGACGAAGCCTCATCGATGTTGCGCGAGAAGGTGTAGGAGAACTTGCCGCGCAGGCTGTTGGACATGCGCTGCGTCAGGTCCGCCTGCAGGCCGTGGTAGAAGCCGTGCGTGTCGGTCATCACAATCTGGCTGCCGCCCAGCGTGGGGTTGCGGCGCGGCAGTGGTGCGGCGGCGAAAAACTTTGCGCCATTGACCAGCGTGGGGATGGGCGTGTTGAAGTCGGCCACGCGCGACAAGTTGTAGGAGTGTGCGCCGAGATAAGCCACGCTCAAAGCCGAGTTGGCGGTGATCTGCCGCTGGATCGAGAAGTTCCATTGCAGCTTCACAGGAACTTTCAACTCGTGGTCCACGCCTTGCGGCGCCGGCAAAGGCACCAAGCTGGTGCCGGTCAAGCCCAGTGGGAACGGGACAAAGATGCCTCTTGCTGGATCAGCGTTCACTTGCAGATTGCCGAAGAACGGCAGATTGGCGTTGGTGTAAAAACGGAACTCGGAGACCAGCTGATCGTAGAAAGTCCCGAAGCCGCCGCGGAAGACCATCTTGCCCTCGCCGTCCGGGTTGTAGGAGAATCCGACGCGCGGCGACCATAGCTTGTGGCTGGCTTGCCAGAATGGGCTGCCCAAAGTCGGCCGCGAATCCACCACGCGATTGCCGTTTTCAAAGTGCGTGCGATAGTTCGAGATGCGGTCGCCGCTGGCCTCGGTGGGCACTGTCATGATCTCGTAGCGAAGCCCCAGGTTCAGCGAGAGGTTGGAGCGAAACTTCCAGTCATCCTGGAAATATCCGGCGAAGTAGATGCGGCGGTAAGCCTTGGTGGCGTCGCCCGTGCCGGGAGGCGCGCCGGTGAAGCGCGACGGCCTGCCCGCCAGGAAGTCCGCCAGGCCGTTGAATTCCATGGTGCCGAGCGGGATGCCCTGGAAATTCTCATTGTGCTGGATCCGCTGGATCGTGCCGCCCATCTGCAGCGCGTGCGCGCCGCGATAGTGCGTGACCTGATCGGCGAACTCGAATTGATTGATCACCAGCGCACGGTCCTGCGCATTACGGTTGCCCGCGCGAACAATTGCTCCTCCCGCCGAGCCCGCGCCGACCAGCCCGATGTCGATCTGTCCGACTGAGCCGGCGCCCTGCATGAACTCGAGCGACGGGCTGGTTTCGATGACGTATTGGGTGCCGGAAAATGACCGGGCGCGGCTAAAGCCGAAGCGCGCTTCGTTCAACGTGGTGGCCGTGGCGTGCTTCTCCGTCAGCGTCAGCGTGTGGCTGGCGCTGTTTGATCCCGTGAACGTCAGCGGATTCAACTCGGGGTCGCGCAGTTTGGACTTGGTGTAGCCGTAGCGCAGGAACAAACTGTCCTTTTCAGAGAAAGTGTTGTCGAAGCGACCGAGGAAGAAATCCTGGCTGGAGATGCGCGCTGGCGACGAATTGTACTCGGCGGTGCCATCGCCGTAATCCCTGCCATTGGCGCGGGGATAGAGCGCGAGGTAGGGCACGATGGCGGGCACGGCGCGGGTGCGGGCCTCATCAGTGGGCACCACGGCGCGGCTGGTGAGGCCGAGCACTTCGCGCAGGCCCTCATACGTGCCGAAGAAAAATGTCTGATCCTTGCGAATGGGGCCGCCCATTGAGCCGCCGAATTGGTTGCGCTTGAACTCGGGCGGCTGAGAGTTGATATCGAAGAAGTTGCGCGCATCGAAATTGTCGTTGCGCAGGAACTCGTAGAGCAAGCCATGCAACTGATTCGTGCCGGGCTTGGTGACGATGTTCACGACGCCGCCCGAGCGCTTGCCGTAGGCCGCGCCGTAGTTGCCTAGAAGCACGTTGAACTCCTGAATGGCGTCCACGCCCATGTTCTTGCCAAGCACGCCGCCGGGCAGGATGGACTGCCCGCCGATGCCCAGCAACTCCGTGCCATCCACCAGATATTGATTGGAGAGAGCGCGCGAGCCACCCACGGTGAAGTACTCGGACATGAGTCCGCCCGTGGGCACGTGTCCGCCGGTGCGGAACCAATGCACGCCGGGCTGCAAGGCGATCAGGTGATCAAAGCTGCGCCCATTGAGCGGCAGGTCGCGGATGGTGTCCTCGTCCACCAGACCCGAGAGCGTGTTGGTGACGGTCTCAACCAGCGGAGCTTCCGCGGTAACCACGGCCTTCTCGGAGATCTGCCCGACACGCAAAGAGAAGTCGATCTCGATGCCACGTCCCACGGTGATCTGCACGC
Organism: Candidatus Sulfopaludibacter sp. SbA3; assembly: GCA_945865705.1. Taxonomy (GTDB): domain Bacteria; phylum Acidobacteriota; class Terriglobia; order 2-12-FULL-54-10; family 2-12-FULL-54-10; genus SHUM01. The sequence goes on along the minus strand of CAMBEY010000026.1, from coordinate 13,614 downwards.
CCTGGCGCACTTCCGTCTGGAACCCGGCGTTCTGGACCTCAACGGAGTAGTGTCCCGGATCGAGTCCCGGCGCGCGGTAGCGCCCTGCGGCGTCAGACTGTAGGGTGCGCTTGATGCCAGTAGCGTCGTTGCTGACGATAACCGTGGCGCCGGGAATCACCGCGCCGCTCTCATCGCGCACCATGCCGGTGACAGTTCCTGTAGGCGTCTGCGCCTCCATGCGGGAAACGAGCGAAGCGGCGGCGCACAGCAGACTCAGCATAGGGAGTGCGAGCAAACGGATATTAAGCTTCATGGCATTTCTCCTGAAAAGTGTGTTGATCAAAAGTCTTCGTTGTCGGCAGAATCTTCATTGTCGGGACTACCGTTTCTTAGTGAACCAGTCTGACCCATTATTTGCGCCCAGCATACCACGTTTCCCCCGCAACCCAAGGCATTAGACGGAGAGGCGCGGGGCTATTTGAAATTTCCCAGACATTCAAAACGACATGTAGAGCGTCATTTAGAACGTTGTCATCCTGAGCGGAGCGAAGGATCTGCTTTGCTGCTGCGAAGAAAGTAAAAGCAGATCCTTCGCTCCGCTCAGGATGACAACGTTATTTCACGGTTGGGAAATTCCAAAATGACACACTACCGACGATGAGGCGCGGCTCGGATTGGATACTTAAAGTGTGTGCACCAAAATGGTGCAGAGAGGAAATAAGCGCCGGTGACTCGAAACATGTCGCGGATGGTGCGTCTATAATCAGGATTCGCAAGACTGATTCAAAAGGAGCGCGCAGGCGATGCCATTGTGGCAAGCGATCATTTTGGGAGCGGTGCAGGGGCTCACCGAGTTTCTGCCCATCTCCTCGACGGCCCATCTCGCGCTGGTGCCCTGGCTTTTTGGCTGGCGCGATCCGGGTCTGACCTTCGATGTCGCCCTCCATGTGGGAACGCTTGTCGCGGTTGTCATCTATTTTTGGAAAACCTGGATGGAGTTGCTCGCCGGTGGCCTGCGGCGATTCCGTTTGGGAAGCGCGAAATCCGCGGATTCCGCCAATGTTGATTTTGTGGACTCTGCCGACAAAACCGTGAAAGTTTGCACTTTGGGCACAGCCGATTCTTTGGAAAATTTGTCTACCTCCAGCGGAACCCAAAATCTTCCCAATAAGACAAATTTTTCATCTGCTCAAAGTGCGTCCACCGGTCCCCTTGAAGATGGCAGTTTGCTCTGGTTGCTGGTGCTGGGGACGATTCCCGCGGCGGTCGTCGGACTGCTGTTTGAGAAACAGGTGGAGACTACGTTGCGCAGTCCACTGGTGATGGGGGTGGCCCTGATTGTGGTGGCGCTTCTGATGGCGTATGCGGACCGCAAGCAGTCTGGAAACAAAGGCTTACGACAGATTGGCGTTGCCGACGCCCTACTCGTGGGCTGCTCGCAGGCGGTGGCTTTGATTCCCGGCGTTTCCCGCTCGGGTATTACCATCACTACTGGCTTGTTTCTTCATTTTCAAAGGGATGCGGCGGCGCGATTCAGCTTTTTGCTGTCCACTCCCATCATTGCAGGGGCTTGCCTGAAGAAGTTGTTGGACGTTTATCATCAAGGACTTGCACCCAATGCGCTGGTTCCGTTCGCGGTAGGTGCGCTGGTCTCGGCTGTAACCGGATACGCTACTATCGCCTTCTTTCTCAAGTTTTTGCAGTTTGGTACATTCAGGATTTTTGTTTACTATCGGATCATACTTGGCATAATAGTACTTGCTCTGGCTATGTTCTACCGTCTCAACCTTACCCCCTAGAAGGTTGCTAACGATGGTGGGACACTCTTCGGGCGCTCCACGCAGACGACAGTGGAGGTGTGTCCCAGTAGAGAACATTATCTCTGTGGCTTACTTTTAATAACCGTATTAGAACCAACGGTTTGTATATTAAATAAATTTGTTTCAGCCACAAGGATAATGGCTATGACATGGTTAACGCCGACGCTGAATCGCAGGCGAAATGAACTGATCGGGCTGGTCTGGATGGCCGGTGCGTTAATGGCCTTGCTCAGCCTGGTCTCTTTTTCCATTAGCGACTCATCCTTTCACACGGCGGCTGCCGCCGCGGAAATCCACAACTGGATCGGCACGGTCGGAGCGCACGCCGCCGACTTAATGTTTCAGGTGTTTGGGGTTTGCGCCTTCCTGATTCCCCTTGGCTTTGGCTGGCTGGGCTGGACTATGTTTCGCAGCCGCGCGGTGGTGGAAACCTGGATTCACGGAGCGGGCGCGGCGATGCTTTTTCTCAGCATCCAAGCGGGTTTGGCGCTCATTCCCTATCGTCTGCGGTTCTTTGAGATGTATCCCGCCGGGGGGTTGCTGGGCGGACTAATATCAGACGGGCTGCGCGCTTGGCTGAATCGTCCCGGCAGCGCCGTCTTCCTCGCACTAATGGCTTTGGTTTCCATCTACTTGCTCACTTCGTTCTCGGTGGAGGCCACTTCGGCTTGGGCAGAGGAAAAATTCGCCTGGGTCGGCGCAGTGCGTGAGAAGTTAGCCAGCGCCAAGTCCGCACTAGTCCGGCGCCTACGGCCAGCCAAAGTGCAGCCTCAGCCAGGGGTGCGAACATTCCCTCCATCTGTACATGACAAGAAGCTTATAATCAATGAAGTAGCAAACCTATCGGAAGCAGAGCCTGCGGAAGAAGACGACCTCGTAGATGATGATGTCGAACCCATCGCCGTGCAGATGCCGGTGATGAGCCGGGTATACGATTCCGGTCGCTACCAGCCGCCGGTGCCGCGCGTAACACATACATATCAACTTCCCAGCACCAGCCTGCTGTTCGCTCCCGAGGCCCCGCAGGAGCACCACGTGGAGGACCTCAAGCGCAGAGCCGGCGTGCTGACCAGCAAATGCCAGGAGTTCGGCGTGCTCGGCCAGGTTACCCAGATCAACCCAGGCCCCGTGGTTACCACCTTTGAGTTCAAGCCGGAAGCTGGAGTTAAGTATAATCGTATCACTAACTTGGTCGATGACCTTTGTTTGGCGATGGAAGCTGAATCCATTCTCATTGAGCGCATCCCTGGTAAGTCCACGGTGGGCGTTGAAGTACCCAACCCGCAACGCGAGATCATCCGTCTGAGGGAGATACTAGAAGCCGATGTCTTCACCGACCCCAAGTCGCCTCTGACCGTGGCTTTGGGTAAAGAGATCAACGGCAAGCTGCGTGTCGCCGACCTCGCCTCCATGCCGCACCTGCTGATCGCGGGCTCTACCGGCTCGGGCAAAAGCGTAGCCATGAACAGCTTGATCCTGTCCATTCTGTTCAAGTCCACGCCGGACGAAGTGAAGATGATTCTAGTCGATCCAAAGCGTTTGGAATTAGGACTTTACGAAGGAATTCCGCATCTTATCACGCCCATCATCACTGACCCTAAAGTAGCCGCCAACGCCCTGCGCAATTGCGTCAAAGAGATGGAGCGGCGTCTTAAGGTGTTGGCCGAGAAGGGTGTTCGCAACATTGATCAGTACAACAAGTTGTTCGATAAGCCGGAAAGCTTGAACCTGTTCGAGCCGCCCAGTGAGCATCAGCGCCTGCCCTACATCGTCATCTTCATCGACGAGCTGGCCGACTTGATGATGGTCGATTCGAGCAACGTGGAATTCTCTATCACGCGTCTCGCGCAGATGGCCCGCGCAGTCGGCATTCACCTTGTGCTGGCTACCCAGCGGCCCAGCGTGGACGTCATCACCGGACTCATCAAGGCCAACTTCCCTGCCCGTATCTCATTCCGCGTGGCCACCAAGGTTGACTCGCGCACCATCCTCGATTCAAATGGCGCGGAAGCCTTACTCGGCAAAGGAGATATGCTATTCTCGCCGCCCGGCTCTGGACGCCTCGTGCGCGTGCATGCTCCGCTGGTTACCGAGGCTGAGACCGCACAAGTAATCGAGTTCTGGCGCGCTCAGGCCACGCCAAATTATGTGGAAGAGTTCTTGCGCCCTCCAGTGGGTGAAGATGGGGACGATCCGACCGAGGATAGCGACGCCGAAAAGGATGAGATGTACGAGCAGGCCGTGCGCGTGATCGTGGAGATGGGCAAGGCTTCCACATCCATCCTTCAACGACGCCTGCGACTGGGCTACGGACGCGCCGCCCGTCTGCTGGATGTGATGGAGCGCGACGGCATCATCGGCCCGCCTGACGGCAGCAGGCCACGCGAAGTATTGAAGCGTCCCGATTGGTATGAAGAGATGGACAGCACACGGGTGGGAGTCTAGCGCCGCTATGTCGGCTCATGGCGGAATATTCTGAATGGACTCGATTCGATTTACAAAAGCACAAGGCGCCGGAAATGACTTTCTGATTGTGGAGGGATCGATCGATCTGCTGCCGACTCCTGCGTCCAAGCAGTTGTTCTGCGACCGGCACTACGGCGCAGGTGGCGATGGCGTGATCTTTCTGACCGTACCTGGGAACACCACTGAGGTGGACGCCAGCCTGCGCATTTTCAATAGCGACGGGAGCGAAGCGGAGATCTCCGGCAACGGGACGCGCTGTGCTGCGGCCTATCTGCTCCACAAGTCTGGTCGGGATCGTGACTTAACGGTACAAACAATGGCCGGAGTGAAAAAGCTCAAGCTGACAGCACATAAAGGAACTGAGTTTACTTTTGAAATGCACATGGGCAAGCCCATTTTCGACGCGCACTCGATTCCATTTCGCCCACCGCAATCGGTCGGCGAACCGGTGATTGGATACGAATTGCCATTATCCAGCGGCCCGCGCAAAGCGACCATCACTTCGATGGGTAATCCGCATTGCTCCATCGCGGTGGACAATTTTGACTGGAACTGGCTGGATTGCGGACGTGAGATCGAGCGGCATCCATACTTTCCGAACCGCACCAACATCGAGTTCTATCGGCCCGTTTCAATGCACGCCATTGAAGTGCGCTACTGGGAGCGCGGCGTAGGCGAGACAAACTCTTCCGGCACGGGCAGCTCCGCAGCGGCGGTTGCCGCCATACTGAATGGCCACGCGAAGAGTCCTGTGGAAGTCCGCACGCTGGCTGGAGCGCTGCCGGTACGCTGGGAGGCCGACGGTGTCTATCTGACCGGCCCCGCCGAAATCGTATTTCAAGGCGAGTATTTGATTTAGGTTGTTGCACTTGCAAGTGACGAAATGACAGAGGCTGGTAGCACGAACAAAGTCCTGCATCCCCATCCCAAGGAGGGTGGCTCAAAATGGCGAGCAAGAGAACGGTGCGCAAGCCGATTGCGTTGCGACGAGGCGATGCCATCGGCCTGGTGGCTCCGGCCAGCCCTGTGGATCGTCGCCGGTTGGATGAGGGTATTCGTGAACTGGAGGCGATCGGTTACCGTGTGCTCTGCCATCCGCAGACTCTGGCACGACAGGAGTTTTACGCGGGGCCGCACGCTGATCGCGTGCAGGCGCTGCTGGCGCAACTTGAGGACCCTGGTATTCGTGCCGTATTTTGCGCACGCGGCGGGTATGGCTCGAACTACGTTGTAGAACAACTCTCGCAGCGGAGCAACCTGAAGCGGCTGCAACGCCTGGCTCCCAAGATTGTTATGGGCTACAGCGACATCACCACACTGCTGACGTTTCTCAGTCAGACGCTTGGGTGGGTGACTTTTCAAGGCCCCATGTTGACCAAAGATCTGGCATCCGGGGAGTCCGGCTACGAGCGGACCATGATGGAAAAGATGTTGGCCGACGTGGTGCGGGGCTATCACCTGGAGTCCGACGCTGTCGTGTTGCGCCCGGGAACTGCGACAGGCTGGCTGGCCGGCGGATGCCTCTCACTACTGGTGGCGACGCTGGGCACGCCGCAAGAAATCGAAACAGCCGGGTCGATTCTGTTGCTCGAAGATGTTGATGAGAAACCGTACCGTATTGATCGCATGTTATTCCAGTTGCGCCGCGCGGGAAAATTCAAGGACGTAAAGGGTGTAATCTTCGGCGAAATGCCGGGCTGCACGCTGGGACCTCCACCACATGAGGTTCTACAAAACGTCATTCTGCAAGCCTTTGAAGGAATGAATATTCCCATCGCCTTCGGGATGAGATTTGGACACAACTCCGGCCACTGCCTGACGCTGCCGCTGGGCATCCGCGCGAAGCTGGAAGCTGATGCCACGGTGAAGCTGACCACGCTGGAGCCCGCCGTGCGGCCTGCGGAAAAGAAATCGAAGACCGCGCATAAATCTCTAAAGAAGAAACCCAAATGATCGCTCTGCAACCCGGCGCGCATGTTCACCTGGTCGGCGTGGCTGGAACCGCGATGGGCGCACTGGCGGGCTTGCTCCAGCAAGCTGGCTACCGTGTTACCGGGTCGGATGCGGAGATATACCCTCCTATCTCGACACAGCTCGCAGCGATGAAGATACCCGTCTGCGAAGGCTACCGGTCGGAGAACCTCGAATCGCGGCCTGATCTCACCATCATCGGAAACGCCATTTCACGCGGCAACGCGGAGTTGGAGGCCGTCCTGGACCTCAAACTTCCCTACGCCTCTCTTCCTGAAATCCTCCGCGAGTTGTTCCTCTCCAGCCGCGAAACGATTGCCATCGCCGGTACTCACGGGAAGACCACTGTTACTTCCATCCTCAGTTGGATATTTCACTCGGCCGGATTGCAACCGGGATTCCTGATTGGCGGCGTCCCCAATAATTTTCCATGCGGTTATGACAGCGGCCCCGCCGACTCCCGCTACTTTATTATTGAAGCCGATGAATATGACACGGCTTTTTTCGACAAGGGCCCCAAGTTCTTACACTATCGTCCTGATGCCGCGATACTTACTTCCATTGAGTTCGACCATGCCGACATTTATCGCGATCTGGAAGCCGTTACCGTGGCCTTTCAGCGGCTGATCAATCTCATTCCGCGCCGCGGATATCTGGCTGCCTGCGCGGAGAGCGAAATCATCCGCCAAGCCTGTGAACGAGCGTTCTGCACGGTAGAGACCTACGGAATCGAGCAAGGCGACTGGCGCGCTAGCGAGATTGAAACATCCACCACCGGCACATCGTTTGCTGTGGCGTTTCGTGGCCAGCACAAAGGCCGTATCACGATGCAACTCAGCGGGCGACACAATGTCCACAATGTCCTTGGCGCGGTAGCCATGGCCTCACATTACGGCATTGCGTGGAGCGAGATCGAGAGGGCGATGGTCTCGTTTGCCGGAGTACGACGGCGAATGGAGGTAGTTGGAGAAGCCGCTGGAGTCACGATAGTGGACGATTTCGCGCATCATCCGACAGCCATCCGCGAGACGCTGCACGCCGCTCGCGCGAAATTTTCCGGTCGCCGTATATGGGCTCTTCTGGAACCACGCTCTAACACGCTGCGCCGCAATGTGTTTGAGAACGAATTGGCTGATGCGCTGTCTGTCGCCGATCAAGTAATGCTGGCAGGGGTCTTTAAGCAGGATCGCATACCGGAATCGGAACGGATGAACCTGGACCATGTGAGCAAACTGATTGCCGGTCGCGGTGTTGCCGTAGAGATGGGCAGTACGACTGAGCAGATTGTCTCGCGCCTTAGCGCGTTGGTCATGCCCGGGGACGTCATCGTGGTGATGTCCAACGGCGGCTTCGGAGGAATTCACGGCAAACTGCTCCAAGCGGTCCAACAGAAGATGGTAGTAATTTCACCCAGCAACTCTTAATTTGAAAGTGGCCCTCCATTTCGAGCCGGCCTTTTGCGTTCCCGGTTTACAATCGACTATACATGCCTAGACTCTCCATGGTTCGGTCCATATTGTGCGGCATTGCCGCCTATATCCTGATGATGGCCGGCCTGAACTCCATGGGGTTGGTCGGGCCGGACGAGCCGCGCTACGCTGACGTGGCGCGCGCCATGCACACGAGCGGCGATTACATCACACCGCGTCTGTTTGGCGAGTTATGGTTTGAGAAACCGCCACTCTATTACTGGCTGGCGGCTACGGCCTTTCATCTTGGCGTTAGTGAATTCGCCGCACGCCTGCCTTCCGCTTTGTTTGCGTTGATGTTTCTGGGCAACTGGTACTGGTTCGCTCGCCGTTTCCGTGGCGAGCGCGCGGCGCAATGGAGTTGCCTGATATTGGCCACCTCGCTCGGCTGGATCGGGTTCTCTCGTGCCGCCGCCATGGATATGCTACTCACAACCACGCTCTCGGCCTCGCTGGCATTCTTTGCCGTATGGTGGTTGGGGGATGCTGCGAACACGCCGTCGCAGCAAGATGTCTCGCATCTCCATTCCAAGCGCCCGATTTGGGCGCTCTATGCCTTTTACGCCATGCTGGCACTGGCAACGCTGGCCAAAGGACCGCTGGCGGTGGGACTGGCAGGATTAGTTGTCCTGGCCTGCATACTGCATCGCCGGGACTGGTCATTGATCCGCCAAATGCTGATCACGCCCGCCGTTGCGCTGTATGGCTTGATTGCGCTTCCCTGGTACGTGCTGTGCTACATGCAAAATGGGTGGCCATTCATCGAAGAGTTTTTCATCCGCCACAACTTTCAGCGGTTTACCTCGGGCGAGATCATCGGGCACCCGCAATCCGTTTGGTTCTATTTTTATGTACTTCCTGCGGCGATATATCCTTGGACGCCACTACTGCTGATTGCCTCGCTTTGGGGGCTGGTGTGGGCAATTCGTGGCGGCGGGCATTCAGTCGGCGGCGATCCCAAACTGGCCCTGCTGCTTTATTGGGTGGCGCTGCCGTTTATCTTTTTCTCGCTGGCTGAAAACAAGCTGCCCGGTTACTTGCTTCCGCTCCTCCCGCCACTGAGTCTTTTACTGGCTGGCACGCTTGTCGATTCCGATCACAGCGAATCATCCGCTCCGTCAGCCATGCCCGCGACTTGGAGAAAAACGGCGGTCGTATTAACTGCCGCCACCTTACTCCTTGTCCCCCTGTTCTCCTGGATATTGCCGGAGACCTTGGCCGCCGGCCTTACCGACGCCATTCAGCAGGCCAGCCGCTTGGGCTGGTGGAGTTCCATCACAAATAGCAGCATCCCTCTGCAATTATGGGGTGTGGTCATTCTCTTAATTGCAGGAGCGATGGTGCTTGCGTGGCGTGGATTGCTTTTGGAAGCTGGTGGGACCATCGGCTTAGCGGTCTGCGCCTGCCTGCTAGGCTTGCTGATCTATCTCACACCGACCGTCAATGGGATTGCCTCAGTCCGCAATGTCGCTGACCGTGCGGTCTCGCTGGGAATCGAGCCACAGCAAATGGGAGTCTTATACTTGCATCGCAGTCAGGTCTACGGTCTTGGCTTTTATCTTGGAGGCGGACTCAAAGACTGGGACCCGGACAATCCCGCGGACAACTCCCCTTTCATTGCCGCGCGAGATGATTTTCATGTGGATGAAATGAGGCCCGGCGCTCAATCGCTGGCAATTTTTCCATTGCAGCACCTTCGACTGTGGGCTCTTCCTGTGAGCGGCGAAGACGCCCTACCCGCCTCGGCCGCCTTTCATAAGTAGCCTACGCGTGTGGCCACGCGTGTTAAAAGTAATGTATTCTAGATAAGATGTACGGTAGTTCACAGGCTCCTCTGGGACTTAGCGCGCATCATCCAAACTCTTGAATCAGGACGAATTACAGATCAATGTTTCGTTTCAGCACAGCAGGTGAATCGCACGGCCGGGGACTAGTCGCGTGGGTCTCTGGACTGCCAGCGGGCGTGCCCATTGATCCCGCCTTTATCAACCGCGAGCTGCGCCGCCGCCAGGGCGGTTACGGACGCGGCGGTCGCATGAAAATTGAAACCGACACCGCCGAACTTCTTTCCGGCGTGCGGCGCAGCAAGTCCACCGGCGCGCCCATCGCCATGCTGATTGTGAATAAGGATTGGGAGAACTGGACCGAATCGCTTCCCGTGGAAGAGCAGGAAAGCACGGCGGAGAAGTATCGCGGCTTGAATCCGCCGCGCCCTGGACACGCTGACTTGGCCGGATCGCTCAAGTACAATCTGCATGAAGCCCGCTACATTCTGGAGCGCTCCAGTGCTCGCGAGAGCACGGCGCGCGTGGCCGCTGGTGCCCTCGCCAAGCAGTTGCTCACGCAGTTCGGAATCGAAGTGCTAAGCCACGTCATCGCTGTCGGCGATGTGCGCATTAAGGGCCAGCCAACCTGGGCTCAAATAAGCGAAGTCTGCGCGCAGAACGAGATTAACTTCAACTGCACCGAGCCGGATGTCGAACAAGCAATGAAGAAGGCCGTGGATGACATCCTGCGCACAGGGGATACACTCGGCGGCATCTTTGAAGTGGTGGCGCACAATGTTCCGCCCGGAATCGGCACCCACATCAACTGGGACGAGCGGCTCGATGGCCTGCTCGCTCAAGCGGTGATGTCGCTGCAAGCGGTGAAAGCCGTCGAGATCGGCACGGGCATCGAGAATGCACAGGCTGTCGGCTCGCGCGTCCATGATGAAATTGGCTACGACCGCGAAGCGGCACGCTTCACGCGGCCCGAAAATCACGCTGGCGGACTCGAAGGCGGCATCTCCAACGGAGAGGACCTTATTGTTCGCGGGTACCTGAAGCCCATCTCTACGCTGCGGCGACCGCTGCAATCGGTACACATGGAAACCAAGGAGATCGTGAAGGCGGCCTACGAGCGCTCCGACGTGTGCGTCGTGCCAGCCGCCGGTGTCGCCGCCGAGTCCATGGTCGCGTTGACGCTGGCGCGCTGTTTCCTCGAAAAGTTTGGCGGCGATTCACTCGAAGAAACGCGCCGCAATTTTGACGGCTACCAGGCGCAACTTCGCGCGTTCTGAAAATCTCAATCGTAATGGCTAGTCGCAAGCATGACTGAAATTATTCTATTCATATCAGGATTGGCGGCGGGTTTCGCCGCTGCTTGGCTGGCTGCGGCGGCCCGCGTGAAAGATTCGCAGGCCCAAGCCGTGGCACAAAAGCAGTCGCTGGATGCCGTTGTTCTCAGCAAAGACCAACAACTCGCCACGCTGCAGCAGCAGGTCCGCGAGGAGGGCGAGAAGAAGGCCAGCGCGCAAGCTGATCTGCGAAATGCGCAAACGATGATAGAGGAACAGCGGCGCGTCTTCCAGGAATCGGAAAGGAAGCTGAGCGATACCTTCGATGCGTTGGCGCACAAGGCTTTGGCCAGTAACAACCAATCCTTTCTGGAGCTGGCAACCAATAAGCTACAGACACTCCAGACAGAAGCCAAGGGCGATCTTGACCTTCGGCAGCAGGCCATCGGCGGACTGATCCTGCCTTTGCAGGAAACGCTTACTCGTTACGAGCAGCAGATTGCGCAGATGGAGAAGCAACGCCAGGAAGCCTACGGGGGACTGACGCAGCAGATCAGCTCATTGCAGAAGGTTACAGGTAGTTTGGATTCCGCGTTGCGCATGCCGCAGGCGCGCGGAAGTTGGGGAGAGCTGGGACTTCGGCGCGTGGTGGAGATGGCGGGCATGTCTGCGCACTGCGACTTCACTGAGCAGGAAACTCTTCAAGCAGAATCCGGACGCCTGCGTCCTGACATGATTGTCAATATGCCCGCTGGGCGGCGGATCGCGCTCGACAGCAAGGTCCCACTGAGCTCTTTTCGGGATGCCGCGGACGCATCCAACGAGACAGAGCGGTCGGTGCATCTGGCGCGTCATGCGCAACAAGTCCGGGAGCATATGAATCGGCTGGGTGCAAAGAGCTATTGGGAGACGCTCGACGCGACTACGGACTTCGTCATTTTGTTCATGCCCGGCGAGTCGCTGTTTTCCGCCGCGCTCGAACTCGACCGGACGTTGATTGAGGACGGCTGGCAGCGGCGCGTACTGTTGGCCACGCCCACCAGTTTGATCGCGTTGCTGCGCTCCATCGCCTATGGATGGCAGCAGGAGAAATTAGCGCAGAACGCCCAACAGATCAGCGATCTGGGGCGAGAGCTGTACACTCGCATCGCCAAGTTCGCTGAGCACATGGAGGACATACGTAAGTCGCTCGGCAAGGCGGTAGACGGCTTTGATCGAGCGGCCGGATCGTTTGAATCCCGGGTGCTGGTGCAGGCCAGAAGGCTGAAGGAACTGGGTGGAACAGCAGGACCGGATATCGAGCCGCTTGATCAGATTGGGCGTACTCCTCGCTTACTGGATAATTCCAATTTAGCCGAGGAGCCTGCTGATTCAGCGCCACCGGCACGGCCTGACGTAGTGAAACCCATCCGTGTCCGCGCGGCAGGCGCAAGCGAATCCGAGTAACGGAATATTTGCAGGGAATTATCTCAAGCGGAGTGCAGAAAAAACTTCATGGTTCACCCAATCGTGAAATATGGGGCGGAAGTACTCAGTAAAGTTGCTGAGCCTATTACCGCCTACGACAAGCAGTTGCAGAAGCTCGTCGAAGACATGTTCGATTCCATGTATGCGGCCAAGGGCGTGGGGCTGGCAGCGCCGCAAATTGGCGTCTCCAAACATATCGCGGTGATTGACATTACATTCGGCAAAGACCCTGATCAGAAAATCGTGCTGTGCAATCCCGTGATCATCGCCACGGAAGGTAAGCAGACGGAAGAAGAGGGCTGCCTGAGCGTGCCGGATTTCCGCGAGAAACTCACGCGCCCCATGCGCGCCACGGTACGCGCTCGCGATGCCAAAGGCAAGGAATTCACCATGACCGGCGAGGAACTACTCGCCCGCGCCTTCTGCCATGAGACGGACCATCTCAACGGTAGGCTCTATCTTTCGCATTTGAGTACGCTCAAGCGTGAGTTGATTGTTCGCAAGATCAAGAAACTGACAAAGGCTGGAGAGTGGGCTTAGCCCATTGGTTCGATTGACGACATTCGAACTGATCTGCGTTACTCTCAAATCCGTTCCATGAAAATAGTCTTTGCAGGCTCTCCGAAATTCGCAATCCCGACGTTGCAACGGCTGGTGGCTGCGGGACACGAGATCGTCGCCGTATGCACGCAGCCGGATCGCCCTGTGGGGCGCGAGCAAGCGCTGCAAGCTCCGCCAGTGAAAGAGGCCGCGCAGCAGATGGGGCTGCGCGTCGAGCAGCCTGAGCGCATTCGGCGCGACGAGTCGCGCGCGATTCTGGAAGTCCTGCGTCCCGACATGATGGTCGTGGTGGGATACGGGCAGATTCTACCGCCGTGGCTACTGGCACTCCCTCAATATGGCTGTATTAATTTGCACGCTTCTCTGCTCCCCGCGTACCGAGGTGCCGCACCCATTCAATGGGCTATCGCTAACGGCGAATCAAAAACTGGAAACACCACCATGCTGATGGACCCGGGAATGGATACCGGCCCCATGTTGCTGCAATGGGAAACCGCTATCGGCCCAGAGGAAACCGCACCGCAGTTGGCAGAGCGCATGAGCGTCGCCGGGGCGGACTTGATGCAAGAGACGATCGAAGGAGTTGTTGCGGGCCGACTGCATCCGCAAGCGCAGGACGACAGTCGGGCCTCGAAAGCGCCGTTACTCAAGAAAGAAGATGGCCTGATTGATTGGACGTGGACCTCTTCGCAAATCTATAACCGTTTCCGTGGCTTTACTCCTTGGCCAGGCATATATACAGGGTTTCGTGGAAAAAGAATAGCGATCACCTCCGCCAAGCCCTTGAGCGAGCCTGTTGCGCCGGCCTTGTATCCTCCCG
>CAMBEY010000025.1 GCA_945865705.1 Candidatus Sulfopaludibacter sp. SbA3 | reverse complement strand
CCCCGCTCCCTCACGGTCGCGGCACTGTTGGGTTGCGGCCTTCGTAGCGCTTATCTTTGTCTGCATCGCGGCGCGCGCGCAGGCGCCCGGCGCGATTCGCTTTGCCGAGATTGGCGAAAAAGCCGGTGTGCGCCATGTGCATCAAACGCGCAAGTTCAAGGGCGCGCACGGCGACGTGCTGGGCATGTTCACCTCGGGCGGCTCGTCCGTGGCTGTGGGCGATTTTGACAATGACGGCTGGGACGACATGTTTGTAACCAGCTCAGACGAAGGCAAGTTCAATAAACTGTTTCGCAATAGTCACAACGGCACGTTTGAGGATGTTACCGAGGAGGCGGGCGAAGTGGCGCATGGCAATGATCCGCTGTCCATCGTCTCCGACGCGCTGTGGTTCGATTATGACAACGATGGCTGGCGAGATCTGCTCGTCGTGCGCTTCGGCACGCCGCTGCTCTATCACAACGAGAAGGGCGATTCCTTCACGGATGTGACCTCGATTGCGGGGGGCTCGGGCCTCAACAAGTTTGCCAACACCATCGCCGCCATCTCCATCGACTACGACCGCGATGGCGATCTCGATTTGCTCTTCGGCAATTACTTCAAGCCGGAGAATCTGCTGGCGCTGAAGGACCCGAAGGTGCTGCCGAACAATCTGGACGACGCCATCAACGGCGGCGGCCTTACGCTGTGGCGCAATGACGGCGCGGGGAAATTTTCCGACGCCACCGCACTGGCTGGTTTTGAAAATCACACCGGCTGGACGCTCGACGTGGGCGCGGGCGATTTCGACAATGACGGCGACCCGGATGTGTACGTCGCCAGCGACTACGGCACGGATCGCGTCTATCTGAACAATGGTGACGGGACGTTTCAGGATGTCTCCGCCACCGCCATCGGCAAGGACACCAAGAAGGGCATGAACGCCGAGGTTGCCGACTACGACAACGATGGCTGGCTCGACGTGTATGTAACCAACATCACCGACGAATATATGAAAGAATGCAACATGCTCTGGCACAACGATGGCAACTGGGCCAGCGGTGCGGGAACTTTCACGGACCTTTCGAAGGAGACCGGCTCGTGCGACACGCTGTGGGGCTGGGGCGCGAAGTTTGCCGACTTCGACAACGATGGCTGGCTCGACCTGTTTGCCACCAACGGCCTGCGCTCGGGCAGCAAAGAAAATTACGTTCCGCTGATCTTCGAGATGCTCATCAGGCCCGGCGTGGATTTCAGCGACGTGGGCAGTTGGCCCGCCATCGGCGACCGCACCTGGTCCGGCTATCAGAAGAAAAAACTGATGCGTAATCTGGAAGGGCAGGTGTTCAAGGACATCTCTGCGGCCGCCGGCGTGGACAATGATCTCGACGGGCGCGGCGTGGCCATCGCCGATTTCGACAACGACGGCCGGCTAGATTTTTATCAGACCAACGCCGACCAACCCGCGCTGATGTATCACAACGAAACGGCTTCGGCGGGCAACTGGGTGGCGTTGCAGTTGGTGGGCACGAAGAGCAATCGCGACGCCATCGGCGCGCGCGTTACACTAAAGGCCGGCGGGCAGACGTGGATTCGCGAGGTCGATGGCGGCAACGGCTATTCCGGCCAGAGCACGCAGCGCGTACATTATGGTCTTGGCGCGATCCGTAAAATTGATTCAGTGGAGATTCGCTGGCCGAGCGGCGCACAGCAAACGGTGAGTGTTCCGCTAAACAAACTCACCACGATCCGTGAAGAGAAAAGTGTGGTTGGAAAATGAATCGTCCTTTAAAGATTGCCGTAATATTCGCCGCGCTGCTGACGTGCGCTTCGGGTGCTGCCTGGATGCGCAGCGCGAGGTTGTCCGCGCAGGCGCCCGCCGCCGCTGCAACTGATCCCGCAGACCAGTTGGCGATTCATCGCAATCTGGGCAAAGCGTTCTACGAGAATCCCACCACCTACACGCAGTCGGTGGAGGAGTTCACCAAGGCGCTGGCGCTTGCGCCGGACTCGGTGCGTGAGCGCGTGAATCTTGCGCTTGCTCTGCTGCGCGCGGGCAAGACGCCGGAAGCCATCGCTGAGTTGCTGAAAGCGCAGGAGCTGCAGCCCGCGTTGCCGCACACCTGGTTTAATCTGGGCATCACCTATAAGAAGGAAGGCGAGCACGAAAAGGCTATCGCGCAGTTTGAAAAGATGGTCGCGCTCGCGCCCACCGATGCGATTTCGCAATACAATCTCGGCTATCTTTATCGCCTGACCAGCAAGGTCGCTGAGGCACTGCCCCATTTTGAGGCAGCCGCGCGGCTCGATCCCAATCTGGCCGGCGCGCGCTTCCAGCTTTACAACGCCTATCGCGCCGCCGGTCGCGCCGCCGATGCTGCGCGCGAACTGGCTCGCTTCCAGGAACTGCGCCGCCTGCAAGCCGGAGCGGCGATTCCCGAAGACCTCGACTGGAGCTTCTACTCGGAGATATACGAGCCGCTTGAAGAATCGCCCACTCTTTCTTCTTCTGCGTCTGGCGGCGCGCCAAGCAAACCAAAGTTTGCCGCGACGGAACTCTCCGCGGAGACCGACTACGAGCGGGCCGGTTTAGTGGTGCTTGATTACAACGCGGACAAGCGGCCCGACCTGCTCGCCTGGACCGACAACGGTGTCGCGCTATATCGTAACGGCGCGGAGCGTGTTGCCGATTCGGGTCTGGAAAATGTGGGAACCGTTGCGGGCGTTGCCCCCGGCGATTTCAACAACGATGGGTTCGCTGACCTGGTTGTTCTGAACGAAGCGGGCGTTTCGCTGTGGGCTAACCGCAACGGCAAGTTTGAAAAGCTGACTACGCAGTTGTCCTCTGCGCCCTTCAACACCAAATTTAATAAAGCGGTGTGGCTCGACTACGATCACGACTATGATCTCGACCTGATCCTGCTCGGCAAAGCCAGCGCGCTGGCCCGCAATAACGGGAGCGCCGGCTTCAGCGACATGTCGCGCGATTTCCCGTTTGTGAAGGGCGAAGCCATCGACGCCGTGCAGATGGATATGGTCGCCTATGACAACGCGTTCGATCTGGCGGTGGCCTATCAAGATCGCGCCGGAGTGGTCTATCGCGACCGGCTAGGCGGCAAGTATGAGGCCACGCCTGGCCTTCCTGAAGCTACGCCCGCGATTCCCGAAGCCACGCGCCATCTGCTCGCCTACGATTGGAACAACGATGGCTGGACCGACCTGGCCGTCTCGCATCTCGAATATCCTTCGCTGCGCGAGTTCGGCGATGAGTTGGAATCTTCTCGCATGGCGCGGACCGGTTCGTATCAAGTATTGCTGCTCCGCAACAAAGAAGGTGTGCTGCAGCAGGAAGAGCAAACCATTTCGCTCGCTTCCGCGTTCCCCGCATTCGTCGATTTCGACAATCGCGGGCTCGCTGATTTGATCTCCGCCGCCGAAGGGCGCCTCTTCACCAAGGCCAATCACGGCGGGGCGTTCTCCTCCGAGAATATTTTTCTGGAGCAAGGGCAGATTGCCTCCCGCGTGGCCTCCGCGGATTGGGATCAGGACGGCAAAATGGATTTGGCGACCATCGGTTTCGGCGGGGCCATCGAGCGTCAGCGAAATGAAACGGAGCCGGCGGGCGCGTGGCTGACGGTGTCGCTGGAAGGCGTGAAAAATCTGAAGCTCGCGCCGGGCGCGCGCGTCGAGGTCAGAGCCGGGCGCATGTATCAGAAGCGCACCTATGCGGGCGTGCCGCTGACGTTTGGGCTGGGCCCTCTGGGAAATGCCAAGCTGATCGACACGGTGCGCATTACTTGGCCTAACGGTCTCATCCAGAACGAGACGAAGGTGGCGGTCAATCAACACGTCACATATAAGGAAGCGCAGCGGCTGTCGGGATCGTGTCCGATGATCTTCACATGGAACGGCAAGGAGTTCGAGTTCATCACCGACGTGCTCGGCGTTGCCCCGCTGGGAGCGAGCCTCGGCGACGGACAATATTTCCCGGTCGATCACGACGAGTTCATACAGATACCCGGACGCGCATTGACAGCGGTGAACGGCAAGTATGAAGTGCGCATCACGGAAGAGCTCCGCGAAGTTGCTTACTTCGACGAAGTGAAACTCATTGCTGTCGATCATCCCGCCGATGTCGAGATATTCACCAACGATAAATTTAAATCGCCGCCCTTCCCGGAGTTCCGCCTATTCGGCGTGAAGAAGCGCATCTATCCGAAGACGGCGCGCGATCATCACGGCAACAACGTGCTGCCGCAGTTGCGCAAGCTCGACAAAACTTATCCGGACCAGTTCCGCCGCGACCTGAGCGGGCTGGCCGAGCGGCATCATATTGATCTGGATTTTGCCGGCGCGGCCCCCGGACATATCGAGTCGAATCGCGCCGTGCTGGTGTTGAACGGATGGCTCGACTGGGCCGATGGCTCCACCTTCCGCGCCGTCTCGCAGGAAATGAGCGGAGCAGCAAGCGGCTTGGGTGGTGGACTCGCGCTGCCGTATCTACAGGTGAAGAACGCGCGCGGCGAGTGGCAGACAGTGATCGAGGACATGGGTATTCCGGCGGGCAAGCCCAAGACCATCGCCGTGGACCTGACCGGAAAATTTCTCTCGGCGTCGCGCGAGGTGCGCATCGTAACCGGCATGGCGCTCTACTGGGACGAAGTTTTCCTGAGCGAGGGAAGCGAGCCGGCCCCGGCGAAAATGACGGATGTGAAAATGGACAGCGTCGAGTTGAGCTTCCGCGGATGGTCGCGCCCCATCATCCATCCCGAGCGCAAACAGCCCGAGCGATTCGATTATCAGCAGTGGATGCCGGCGACGATGTGGAATCCCACGCCGGGCTTGTACACGCGCTACGGCGACGTGAAAACTTTGTTGACCAGCATGGATGACAGGTTGGTGTTGATGGGCTCCGGCGATGAGATGCGTTTCCTGTTCGATGCCGCCGCGCTTCCGCCGCTGCCCGCCGGATGGCGGCGCGATTTCCTGCTGAAGGTGGATGGCTGGGCAAAGGATCAGGACGCCAACACGGCCTACGCCACCAGCGTGGAGCCGCTGCCGTTTCACGGCATGAGCCAGTATCCGTATCCGGCGAACGAACATTTTCCCGACACGGAAGAGCATCGCGAGTATCGGCGCACTTACAACACGCGCCCCGCGCTGCGCGTGGTCCGTCCGCTCGCGCCGACGCCGATCACGCGCACCTCGCCTGCAAATGCAAACGCGGCGGATTTCCCTGAAGTGGCCGCGCTGTCCGCGCCTGCGCCGAATGCTGGAGATCAGCCTGGAGATCAGCAATGATGAACCTACGCCGATGGACGGGAATCTTCTTCGTGGTCCTGCTGGTGAACACCGGCTACATCGCGGGCTTCTCCTCGGCCACAATTTTCTACATGGTGAACGTGCTGTTCCACCTGGGCCTGGGACTGGCCGTAGCCGTGGCGGCGGCATTGCTGCTGATGCGCAACCCGGAGTTGCGCCGTGGAATTTTTCCGACTGCAGGAGTGTTCGCGCTCTCGATTGGCTTCGCAATATTTCTGGCTGGCTGGGGCAATACGCAGCCGCACCGCTGGGCGTTCTGGGCGCACATCATCACCGCGTCGCTGGGCACGATAATGCTTGCCGCGTGGGTGCGGCGCCACGCCAGGCAGGATGGCGGCGGCTGGATCATGCTGCGCAAGGGCGTGGTGTTCGGCATAAGTTTGGCTGTGCTGCTTCCGGCCACCGGCGCCCTCTACCGGACTGCGTTTCCCAATCCGGCGGACCGGATCAAGAACACGCTGCTGGTCCCCACCACGATGGACGAAGAGGGCGGCGGGCCGCAGTCGCCATTTTTTCCGTCCGCCGCGCAGACCAACACGGGCGATATCATCCCCTCGAACTTCTTCATGGACTCGGAGACCTGCGGCGAATGCCATGCCGACATCTACGAGCAGTGGAACTCTTCTGTCCACCACTTCGCGTCGTTCAATAATCAGTTCTATCGCAAGTCGATTGAGTACATGCAGGACGTGGTGGGCACCGAGCCGAGCAAGTGGTGCGCGGGCTGCCACGATCACGCGGTGTTCTTTAATGGACGCTTCGACCGCCCCATCAAGGAGCAGATCGACACGCCGGAAGCACACGCGGGCCTGGCCTGCACGTCGTGCCACTCCATCGTTCACGTGAATGGCTCAGTGGGCAACGGCGGTTTTCTGATTCAGTATCCGCCGCTGCACGAGCTGGCCACCAGCAAGAATCCATACATGCGCTCGCTGGACCGCTTCCTCACTTTTCTCAACCCGCGTCCGCACCGCGAGAGTTTCATGAAGCCCTTCATGCGCGAGGACGCGGCGGAGTATTGCTCGTCCTGCCACAAGGTGCATCTCGATGTGCCCGTGAACGAATATCGCTGGTTCCGCGGCTTCAACGATTACGACGCGTGGCAGGCCAGCGGCGTGTCGGGGCAGGGCGCGCGGTCGTTCTACTATCCGGAGAAGACTTCGACGTGCGTGGATTGCCACATGCCGCTGGTGCCGTCGCAAGACCCCGGCCATCACGATGGCCAGGTGCATTCGCACCGCTTCCCGGCCGCGAATACAGCCGTGCCCACCGTCAATCACGATGCCGCTCAGCTAATGGCCACCGAGAAACTGCTCAAGTCGGGATTCATCACCGTGGATATTTTTGCGGCCTCGCCCGTCGATGAAAATCATAATGAAACGCCGATGGTGCGCCGCGCTTCCTCCGATACCATGCAAAGCATGTCCAGCTTCGCCGTGGGCGAGGAGTCCGACGCCGGCGGTCAGGTGCTGATCCGCGAAGTGGGCGATGTCGCCGCGCCGATCGACAAGGCGGGAGTGAAGTTCCGTCCCGGTTCCACGGTGCGCGTGGACGTGGTGGTGCGCACGCGGCGTATTGGACATTTTTTCCCCGGCGGCACGGTGGATGCCTTCGACGTGTGGCTGGAACTGGAAGGCCGCGACGCCACCGGCAAGTTGATCTATTGGAGCGGCGCGGTGGAGGATGAAGGCCGCGGCGCCGTCGAGAAGGGCGCGCATTTCTATCGCTCCTACATGCTTGACGGCGACGGCAACATGATCAACAAACGCAACGCCTGGCAGGCGCGCAGCGTATTGTACGTCCGTCTGATCCCGCCCGGCGCGGCCGACACCGCGCACTATCGCGTGAAGATTCCGTCTGACGCCGTCGGGCCAATCACGCTGACGGCGAAGCTGAATCATCGCAAGTTCTCGCAGTACTACAACGAGTTTGCATTCGCGGGTGAGCCAGTGCCGGGGCAGGCGTCCGAACTGCTCGGCCCTGCGCACAACAGCCTGGAATACTCGTTTGAAGTTGCGAATATCCCGGCGAACGTTTCGGGAAAACTTAAAGGTGAGATTCCGGTGCTGCCCATCACGGTGATCGCGCAGGATGAAGCGAAGCTGGAGTTGGGCGACGCCAGGACAGAGCCGAAATTTAGTCCCATCATCCGCAAGGAAGACCGCGAGCGATGGAACGACTGGGGCATCGGCATGTTGCTGCAAGGCGATCTGAAGGGCGCCGAGTACGCCTTCCTGCGCACCACCGAGGCCGAGCCGGAGTACGCCGACGGCTGGCTCAACGTGGCCCGCGCGCTGATTCAGGAAGGCGAGACGGAAGCCGCGAAGCCCTATATCGAAAAGGCTCTGGCGATTAACGCGAAGCTTGGGCGCATACATTTTTTCAAAGCGATGATTCAGAAAGCGGACGGCGATTACGATGCCGCTATCTCGTCGCTGCGCACCGTGGCCGCGCAATATCCCAAGGATCGCGTGGTGCTGAATCAGCTTGGCCGCATCCTGTTTTTGAAACGCGATTTCGCCGAAGCGGTGAAGGCGCTCGAGCGCGTTACGCTGATCGACACGGAAGATGTGCAGGCGCATTACACGCTGATGCTGGCGTATCGTGGATTGAAAGACATGGAGAAGGCCGCGCGCTCGGAAAAACTTTTCCGGCGCTTCAAGGCCGAAGAGGCCGCGCAGGCCATCACCGGCAAGGTGCGTCTGATCAACCCCGAGGACAACAACGAGCGGCAACAAATTCACGAGCACGAGAGCGTGCCGCTGCCCTGGGTTACCCCGAGGGCTACTGGAGCGAAGCCTGTGGCACCTCCGGTTAAGGCGGCCGCCAATGTTCCAGTTGTGCCTGAAAACAAAGTAGCGGTACTGGGGGCTCAGCGATGAGAATCATTCTGATCCTGTTGCTGGCGGCCCTGCCGACACTGGGCGCGGAGCCGGTTGCGTTCACCGACGTTACCGCCGCGGCGAAGATTAAGTTCACGCACAACGCAGGCAAGACGGGAAAGAAATATCTTCCTGAAACTCTAGGCTCCGGCGGCGCATTCCTCGATGCGGACGGCGACGGCTGGCTGGACATTCTGCTGATCAACTCGAAAGACTGGACGCCGCGCGGCCGCAAGACGCTGCACGCGCTCTATCGCAACAACAAGAACGGGACGTTCACCGACATCACTGCGGGCAGCGGTCTCGACGTGGAGATGTATGGCCTCGGCGTGACCGTGGCCGACTATGACAACGATGGCCGTCAGGATATTTACATCACCGCGCTCGAAGGCGACCGGCTGTTCCACAATGAAGGCGCGTCGAAGTTTCGCGACGCGACAAAACTCTCCGGCATCAACAACGCCAATTTCGGCACCAGCGCCGCGTGGCTGGACTTCGACCGCGACGGCAAGCTCGACCTGTTCGTCGCCAACTATGTGCAGTGGACGGTGAAGGGCGACATCTGGTGCTCGCTCGACGGCGTTACCAAATCCTACTGCACGCCGGAGTCCTACAAGGGCACGTCGTCGAAGCTGTATCGCAATCTCGGCGCGGGGGAGTTTGCGGATGTGTCGCAGAAGGCCGGCGTCGCCGACCCCACCAGCAAGTCGCTGGGCGTTTCGGTGCTCGACTACGATGGCGACGGCTGGCTCGATATCTTCGTCGCCAACGACACGCAACCCAACAAACTATATCGCAACAATCATGATGGAACATTCAGCGATGAAGGCCTCGTCGCGGGCGTGGCCTTCGGCGAAGATGGCGTCGCGCGCGGCGCGATGGGTGTGGACGCCGCCGACTATGATCGCTCCGGCCGCCCGTCGCTGATCGTCGGCAATTTCTCGAATCAGATGCTGGGCCTTTATCACAACGAAGGCGGCGGGCTGTTTGTGGACGAAGCGCCGCGCTCCACCGTGGGCCGCGCCAGTCTGCTCACGCTGGCCTTCGGAACATTTTTCTTTGACTACGATCTGGACGGCTGGCTCGACCTGTTCGTGGCTAACGGACATATCGAGGAAGAGATCGAGCGCGTGCAGCCCAAGGTGAAATACGCGCAGCCGCCGCTGCTGTTTCGCAACGCGGGCAAGGGAAAGTTTGAAAACACAACAGCCTCGGCGGGCCCCGCGTTCCAGAAGCCGATGGTGGGTCGCGGCGCGATCTACGGCGACTACGACCGCGACGGCGATCTCGATATTTTGGTGACCAATAATGCGGGACCGGCGGCGTTGTTTCGCAATGATGCCAACACCGGGTCAAGCAACAAGAGTAACTGGTTGTCGATCCGCGCGGTGGGCACGAAGGCCAATAAAGACGGCATCGGCGCGGTGGTGCGCGTCGAGAGCGCGAGCGGCAAGCAGTGGAACCTTGTGCGCAGCGGATCAAGTTACGCGTCGCAGTCCGACCTTGCGTTGACGTTCGGCCTGGGCGCTGACCGCAGCGCAAGCGTAGTGGAAATCGAGTGGCCCGGCGGCTCGAAGCAGCGCCTGGCGAATGTCGCGGCGAATCAAGGAATCACGGTCGAGGAAGGCAAGGGCATCGTCTCCAGTTGGAAACCGCCCGCCACGACGACCGGCAAATAGAATTTTTCCTCCAGCGTTATTAACTTCACGAGAGCAGGGAATAGATATGGCACAACTACCAGCACAACCTAAGGCAGCAGCACAACCTAATGCAGCACCTCACACCGCCGACGACATTCGCACACACGTGCGCGAGCTTGTCGCGGAGATCACCGAGCGCACGCCGGAGGAAGTCTCTGACTCCGCGCTGTTTATCGAAGACCTGGGCATCGACTCGCTGATGGCTATCGAGATGCTCGTGGCCATGGACAAAAAGTACAAGGTCCAGATACCCGAGGAAGAGTTCCGCAACATCAAGACGGTGAACGACGCCGTGGCCATCGTACAACGCTTTCTGGCGTCGGCCGGAAAATCGAAATAGATCCTTGGTAGCCACGGTGAGCGAATTTCTCGCCATGGGCTTTTGGTTTGAAAACCGGAAACGCTTACGCGTGCCGTGGTTTCCCGCCGCGCAAAGGTGATGGATGAAACGAGTAGTCATTTCGGG
Source organism: Candidatus Sulfopaludibacter sp. SbA3 (assembly GCA_945865705.1). GTDB lineage: Bacteria > Acidobacteriota > Terriglobia > 2-12-FULL-54-10 > 2-12-FULL-54-10 > SHUM01. The sequence continues at coordinate 7,223 of CAMBEY010000025.1, read as the reverse complement.
ACTGGGCCTGATCACGCCGGTCGGCATCGGCTGGGGTGAGGCGTGGGCCAGCCTGCTCGCGGGCCGCTCCGGCATCGCGCCGGTCGAGTCATTCGATACTTCGGCGTTCCCGGTTCACATCGGCGCGGAGGTCAAGCGATTCGACTCACTCGCGTTTTTGAAAAAGCAGACTCCCGACAGCATGGGCCGTTCCTCGCAGTTCGCCATTGCCGCCGCGCGCTTGGCGCTCGATGACTCACATCTCGATCTTCCGCGGATGAATCTCCGGCGCGTTGGCGTTTCGATGGGGACCACGTCCGGCGAGCCGCAGTTCGTCGAGCGTTATAACGACATCCGCAAGGCCGAGGGCCTCGACGCGATTCCCGGCGAGATGCTGCCGAAGTATCCCTGCAACGTCATTCCCACGCACATCGCAATGGAGTTCGCCCTGCGCGGACCAAGCCTGATGATCCCCACGGCCTGCGCGGCGGGCAACTACGCCATCGGTTACGGTTTCGATCTGATCCGCTCAGGCCGCGTGGACGCCATGCTGGCCGGCGGTGCCGACGCCTTCTCTCGCATCACTTACATGGGCTTCGCGCGCCTCGGCGCCATCGCCAAGGAACGCTGCCAGCCTTTCGACAAAAATCGCAAAGGCATGGTCCCCGGAGAGGGCGCGGCGGTTTTAGTTCTGGAGGAGGCCGAGGCGGCGCAGGCGCGCGGCGCGAAAATTTACGCGGAAGTCCTCGGTTACGGCATCAGTTGCGACGCGCATCACATGACTGCCGCGCATCCGCAGGGCGAGGGCGCGGTGCGCGCGATGGCCTCCGCGCTGCGCGATAGCGGCGTGAGCATCGATGCGGTGGACTACATCAGCGCGCATGGCACCGGCACGCCCACCAATGATCGCGCCGAATCCATCGCCGTGAAGTCACTCTTCGGTGAGCGCGCGAAACGCCTGCCGGTCAGCTCTATCAAGTCGATGATCGGGCACACCATGGGCGCGGCCAGCGCGATTGAGGCTGCCGCCTGCGCGCTGGCGCTGGATACTGGGATGCTTCCGCCGACGATCAATTACGAAGAGCCGGACCCGGACTGCGATCTTGATTACGTGCCGAATGTTGCGCGGCAGACCAACCCTCGCGTGGTGTTGAACAACGCCTACGCCTTCGGCGGCAACAACGCGTCGCTGTGTCTGGCGAAGTTTGAAGCAGGAGTGAGGCCGAGCGCCCCAAGCGCGGGAGAATGATGAGCGAACGCATCTGCATCACCGGCGCGGGCGTAGTCTCTTCCCTCGGGGTTGGCATGGCGGAGTTTGAGCGCGCGCTCTACGCGGGCGCATCCGGCGCGGGCCAAAGTGAAATCTTGCGCGCGGTGATGGGTGATGGTGCAACTGCGTGCGAGGTGCGCGACTTCAATCCGCAACCGTGGCTGGGCAACAAAGGCATCCGCGTGCTGGACCGCACGGCGCGCCTGCTCTGCGTGGCGGCGCGGCTTGCGTTGGACGAGGCGCAGGCCGGCGCCAGCTCGAGTGAGTCAAACGTGGAAAGCGGGTTGGTCTGCGGGACGATGTTCGGCAGTCTCCACAGCATCACGTCGTTTGACTGGAGCGGTCTGGAGGACGGACCGAATCTGGTCAATCCGATGGATTTTCCCAACACAGTGATTAACTCAGCGGCGGGCCAAGCCGCGATCAAGTTCAAGATGGGCGGCGTCAACTCGACCATCTGCGCCGCGCAGGCTTCGGGTTTGTACGCGCTGCATTACGCCGCGGAGTTTCTGCGCCTGGGCCGCGCGAAGCTGCTGCTGGCCGGCGGCGTGGAAGAACTCAGCCCGGAAGCGTGGCTGGGGTTTCGCAAAAATAATTGGTTGTCGGACACAGGTTCGGCGCAGCCGTTTGCCGAAGAGGCGAGTGGAATGCTGCTCGGCGAGGGCGCGGTGATGCTGTCGCTACAGTGCGGCGATGCGGCATCGTTCGCGTCCACGGGGAAGCCGCTCGCCGAGATCGTTGGATTCGGCGCGGCGCAGGACGCCCATAGCGCAAATGGATTCGACGCAAGCGCCAGCGGAGCGACAGAAGCAATCGCACTGGCGCTGGAATCTGCTGGAGCATCGGCGGACCAGATCGCGTGTGTAATCGCCAACGCGAATGGCAGCCGCGGCGGCGACTGGATGGAGTTGCGAGCGCTGCGCAATGTCTTTGGCGCGCGGCTCACTCAGATTCCAATCTGCGCGCCAAAGGCCGCGCTGGGAGATACTCTGGGCGCGGGCGGCGCGTTCGCCGCGCTCGTCGGCGCGCTGGCGCTGCAGAAGCAATGCCTTCCGCCTACGCCGGGGGGAAGTGGCCGCGTTGGACTGTTGCTGTCTTCTGAGTCGCAGACGATTCGCGGCGAGTACGCATTGGTGAACGCATTCAGTTGCGATGGCAATAACGCGGCGATCGTGCTGCGCCGCTGTGCGTAGCGAGGTTGTCGGCATGGGATTGCGTCGTCATTGATTTCTTTCGTTGTCATTGATTTTTTATGTCGTCATTCCGAGCGAAGCGAGGAATCTGCTTTCTCCCGCTCGGCTGAAAGCAAAAGCAGGTTCCTCGCTTCCCGATAAATCGGGACAGGCCGCTCGGAATGACAACGATAGTTAGAGTTTCTGCAAATGGTTGAGTAGAAGAATAATGAGCAAGACGCCCAAAACCAGGAAAGTAAAGCCCGCCGTGGAGATCGGCCCCGGCGACCTGCTCCCGCGCCTGAAGGATCAGGGTTACTCCGCCGAGCGCGTGGCGCAGCGGCGTGCTTGGGTGGAGAGTAAGTCTCACTCACAACTCACTCACATTGGTACTCACTCGATTGACACTGAGTTACTGCGTGGCAACATTGAGAATCCCATTGGCGTGGCGCAAGTTCCGCTCGGCGTGGCCGGGCCGGTGCTGGTGCATGGGCGCTATGCGCGCGGACTTTTTTACGTGCCCATGGCCACCACGGAGGGCGCGCTGATTCGCAGCTACGAGCGCGGCATGGTGGCGCTGACGCGCTCCGGCGGCGTGCGGGTCGCCGTGCTGGAGGATGAAAATCAAATCGCGCCGTCCTTCTTCTTTGAGGACGTGGCCGGCGCCCGGAAATTCACGGAGTGGGTGCCGAAGCATTTGCGCGGGATGAAGTCAGCGGCTGCGACGACCACGCGGCACGGCGCGCTGACCGCTGCGAAGTGTTACCAGATCGGACGGCAAGTGATCGTCAACTTAGGTTTTTCCACCGGCGACGCGCAGGGCATGAACATGATCGCCAAGGCCGGCGACGCAGTGTGCCGCTGGATGGCGGCGCAACATCCCGGCTCGCGCTACCTGCTGTTCAGCGGCATGTGCTCGGAGAAGCGCGCCAGCGGTTTTGTGATGTTGCGCGGAAAGGGCAAGCGCGTGACCGCCGGGGCGCTGATCCCGCACGACGTGCTGCGCATGTACTTACATGTCACGGCGGAGCAGTTACTTCGTGTCTGGCAGTCCACCGTGATTGGTCACTTGCAGGCAGGCGCGCTGGGTTACAACGCGCACTACGCCAACGGCCTCGCCGCCATCTTCATCGCCACCGGCCAGGATGTGGCCAATGTTACCAACTCTGCCGTGGGCATCACTAACTTTGAGTTACACCCCGACGGAGTGTATGTGTCGGCCACGTTGCCCGCGCTATCGGTGGCCACGGTGGGCGGCGGAACGAATCTTCCGACGCAGCGCGAGGCGCTGAAGATGATGGACTGCCACGGCACAGGCAAGGCACGCAAGTTTGCCGAGATCGTGGCCGCCGCAATATTAGGTGGGGAAATATCAATGGGCGCGGCCATCGCCTCCGGCGAATTCGTCGCCGCTCACGAACAGTACGGACGTAATAGGCCTGATAAGTAGTGAGTAACTATGACTCACAATATTTTTGGCAGAGAGTATCCTAAGCAGTACGACGCTATCATTATTGGCAGCGGCGTCGGCGGGCTGGTGTGCGCCAATTTGCTGGCGCGCGGCGGGATGAAGGTGTTGCTGGCTGAGCGCCACTCGGTGCTTGGAGGATTTTGCTCGACGTTTCGGCGCAATGGATTTTTGTTTGACGCGGCGACGCACTTCTATCCTTTACTGGGAAATAAGACAACGCTTACAGGAAAGATTCTCGACGAGCTGGAGATTCCTACCGAGTGGGTGAAGATGGACCCAGTGGATCGTTTCCATCTTCCCGGAATGCCCACGTTTGAGGTGCCTGCTGATTTTGGTGATTATCTCACTCAACTGAAATCTTGGTTTCCGGCGGAGGCTGCCGCCATTGACGGATACTTCGCGGAGCTGCGCCAGGCCTATCTTTACGGGCTGCTCTACTACTTCAAAGGAGTGGACAACGAGCAGGCGCGGCGGCTCGAGCAATTCACTGTCACTGAAAAACTCAATCAGCATTTTCGTGATGAGCAGCTGAAGGGCGTGTTGATGGCGGACATGCCGCACTGGGGTTCGCTGCCCACGCGCACTTCATTTCTGTTTGACGCCATGCTGCGTCTGTCGTATTTTCTGGGGAACTACTATCCGAAAGGCAGCTCGCAAAAATTTGCCGACGACCTGGGCCGCGCCTTCACGGCGCGAGGCGGACGCATCGTGAAGTGCGCCGGAGCCGAACGCATTCTCGTGGAGAATGGCAAGGCTGCTGGAGTCATTCTAGTGACAAACGGGCGGCGCGCGCCGGAGCGATTCACATTTCGCGCGCCGGTAGTCATCTCGAACGCCGACTCACTACACACTTACCGCGACCTGATTGGCGTGGAGCACTGCGGCCAATGGATGCTGGACTATCTTGAGTCACTCAAGCCTACTTACCCATGCTTTCTGATTCACATCGGCCTGCGCGGCTATGATCCAGAGTTACTCGAAAAAGCGGAAGGGTATTACTGGAGCACGTATGAGCCGGATGACGCCATCAAAAATGTCTTCAAGATATTCGTGCCGACGCGCTTTGATCCCAGCATCGCGCCGCCAGACTGCCAGATATTGATCGTGCAGAAGCTGACGCCGGTGCGTCTCGAGGACATCACGGACTCAGCGGCGCACAAGGCTTCCGTCGAGCGTCAAGTGATGGCGCGGCTGCGCGAGTTGCTGCCGGGTATTGAGGACCATATCGTGGTCAAGCTGGCGGCGTCGGCCTACACGAGTTTCCATTACACGAATAATTTTCAGGGCGCGATGCTGGGCTGGGAGATGTCGCCGGGGCAACTCGGCTCGGCGCGCCTGCCGAACGCGACACCGGTTGAGAATCTCTATCTCACTGGTCACTGGACCCAGCCGGGCGGAGGCATTACTCCAGTAATTATTTCGGCGCAGAGGGTTGCCCGGCAGATACTGAAAGGCGGCAGCGCGGGCGCGGCGCTGGCGGAGCAATACTTTGCGTTTCGCTCGGCGATCGGCGAGTCGCGGCTTTTAGATACTCAGGTGGATACGCAGCCCGAACCCAAGAGAGTGACTCCATGAGCATCGGAAATCTCAGTACGGAACAGCAGCGCATGGTGATGGATTCCGTGCTGCAACTGATCGCCACGACGCGACTCGGCGACATCACGCTGGAGCAACTCACTCGCGCCTCTGGCGTGTCGGCGTTCGACATCATTCGGCACTATCAGTCGAAGGAAAACATTCTCTCCGCCGTGCTGGAGCGCGAGCTGGAGATGATTTCCGGCGCGGTGCCCTCGCCCGAGCTGCGTTTCCCCAGCGAGACACTCAAGGACGAACTGCAAGTTCTGGCGCGCGTGATGCTGCAGGAGTATCGCGCGCGGATGAAGTTCATGGGCAACCTGATCATCGAGGCGATACAGAACCCGGAAGTAGGCGTGCTGTTCTACCGCAAATTTATCCAGCAGGGCCGGATGATGTTCACCGAGTTTCTCAACGTGCGCCGCGAGCGCGGCGAGTTGCGCGACGGCGTGGACATTGAAGCGGCGGCGGCCATGTTCATTTCCGCGCTATCCGGCATATTGATTGCTGTGGAGTTGTTCGGCGGCAAGCAAGTGGAGCCGCTTGACGAGGACCGCCTGGTGAGTGAGCTAACCAACGTTTTCCTGCATGGCATTGCCCGTGCGGAGAGCGGGGCGCGATGAACGTGGCCGTGCTTGGAGAAGATTGCGCCTTGGCGCGCGCGACGAGCGAGGAGCTTGCGCGGCGTGGGCACGCAGTCTCGCCGGATGCACAAGAGTGCGCGATCTTTTTTCCCGGGAAAACAACAGCAACGGGCGAATCGCTGGCACGCCTCGCGCGGGGTGGTCCGGTCGCACGGCTGGTGTTGCGCAGCCACGCCTTCGCGTATGGATCGAACGCGAAGAATCCCGGCGGCATGACGGAAGAGCGCGTGTCGCTGTTGCCGCTCGAGGCGCCGGAAAGTGCGTGGCTCAAAGCGGAGGAGATTGCGCTCCGCCATCCTAACGCCGCCGTGATTCGCTTGACGACGGTACTCGCGCGCGATGGTGATTTGCTGGCGCGGCAGATCGCCGAAAAGTTTGCCGCGACGCTGCCAGGGCGCGATCCGAACGTGCAGTTCCTCAGCCTGCGCGATGCGGCGCGTGCGCTGGTGGCGGCGGCGGAGTCCTCCGCAAAGGGGATATTCAACGCGGCGGCGGATGAAGAGATTCCGTTGTTCCAGGCGCTGCGCGCTGCGGGCACCACGCGGATTCCCACGCCAAAGTTTTTGCAAAATATATTTCGCCGCGACTCGAGTCCGGACCAGATGGAGTTCAACTGGACGGTCTCGCGCGAGCGCGCGGAGCGCGAGTTGGGCTTCCGCGCGGAGCGGACGACGCGAGAAGCGCTGGCCGATTTTCTGCGCGAAAAAAGCGGAGCGCGGCCCGAGCTGTTGCGCGCGCGCTACGACGATTGGGGGCAGGACTACGACGTCATCCGCCGCTGGGGCTATTGGTTTAATCTGGTGCGCAAATATTACTGGCGCATCGAAATGGAGGGCACGGAGCACCTGCCGCGACAGGGCCGCGCGCTCTACGTGAGCAATCATCGGGGTTTCATGCCGCTTGATGGCGTGATGCATCTCTACCTCGGACTGGCCGGGTGCGGGCGGGCCATACGGTTTCTGATTATTCCATCGTTGCTGTATCCGCCGTTCATGTCTAATTTTTGGACTAAGCTCGGCTGCGTGGTGGCCAGTCAGGAGAGCGCCACGCGCTTATTTGCTGGGGATAATATCGTGGGGATATTTCCCGAAGGCATTCGTGGAACATTCTTG
>CAMBEY010000024.1 GCA_945865705.1 Candidatus Sulfopaludibacter sp. SbA3 | reverse complement strand
CGCGGCACTGTTACTTACGAAGCAAGCGTGCCACCGCAACTGGAGCCCGCCCCAGCGGTGCAGCCGTAGCAGTGCTGGCCCGTGATGATCTCGCGCTGCGCGAGCGCGGCGTCGTTGAAGTTCCGGCTGAAGTCGCGGATATGCCGTGGCGCGCCGCCCCCCACCGGCAGGTCGAGCATCTGATTGAAGTCGCAATCGTAGAGCGTGCCATCCCATCCCACCGAGACCATCGTGCGGCACATCACTCCCGCCGCCGCCGCGGGATTGTAGGCGTTCACCAGCTTCTCCATGTACATTTCGTAGTTGCCGCTGCGGTCAAGATATTCGAGGAAGCGGCTGATGGGCATGTTGGTGATGGTGTAGAGCGAATTGAATACGACGCCTTGGCGGCGCCCCAGCTCGCGGCGGAAGTCGGCCTCGACGGCATGTTGCGCCGGAGGCAGGAACGCGCCGACCGGATTGTAAACCAAGTTCAACTTCAAGCCGCTTATCGGGTCGCCATAGCCCAGTGTATTCAACTTTTTCAATGCGGCAATGGAATCCTCAAACACACCTTCACCGCGCTGCGCGTCGGTGCGGTCGGCCTGATAATAGGGCAGGCTGGCGATGATCTCCACCTGATGCAGAGCGAGAAACTCCGCGAGATCGCTCTGCGAGGCGACCAGCAACACGGTTAGGTTGCAGCGGTCGATCACCTGCCGACCCAGCGCGCGGGCGCGCTCAACCATCCAGCGGAAATTGGGATTTAGTTCCGGCGCGCCGCCGGTAATGTCCAGGGTGGGGATCGCCGCGTGCTCCAGCGCTTCGATGCAAAGCTCCGCCGTCTCTCGCGTCATGGACTCGCGGCGATCCGGCCCGGCGTCCACGTGGCAGTGGCCGCAAGTTTGATTGCAGAGTTTGCCCACGTTGACCTGTAACACCTGAATGCTGGTCGCGCGCAGGGGGAACAACGCCGAGGCCGCCAGCGCGCTGGAGAAGCGCTGCAGATGCGGCGCGCGCCCATCGAGCATGCGCAACTGCTCGGCGGTGGAGGCCAGCGGGTGGCGAATCGAAAGGAGGCTGCGTGTTTTGTTCCCTGTCTGGCTCGCCGGCAAGCTCACATGCTCACCTTCTCCGCCGCGCGGCGCATCTGCGTTCCGTGGACCAGCGACGCGCCGCCGCGAATGGCGGAGGCCACATGCACGGCCTCGGTCATCTGATCGAGGTTGGAACCCTTCTCCAGACAAGTTTGCGTGTAGGCATCAATGCAATAGGGACACTGCACGGCGTGCGCCACGCCGAGCGCGATCAGCGCCTTCTCGCGTTCGCTGAGCGCGCCTTCGGCGAATACCGCGCCGTACCACTCCGAGAATTTCTTCCACAGCTCGGGCGCGTTTTTGCCCATATCGCCAAAATGCGCCAAATCTTCCTGATGATAATATCCCGCCAAAGTGTCCTCCGTTGATCGCGTCCTAAGCCATCGTACCAGCCCAGGCAATTTGCATTACTAATCAGACTAACTAAATTGTACCGCTGGAGTTTGCCTTACTGACTACAACCGAGGCCATGCGATAGAAACTCAGCGCACTTGTTCCTTGAGTCAGCAGGCGTGTACGTTGCCATTGCTGGGGCGGGGCGCCGATGCTTTCAGGTGTGGCGTCGCGTTTGGCGTGCTCCAGGATGATCCATCCTTCGGGGCGCATCACATCTGTTTTCACCAGCACGAGCATATCTTCGAGAGCTTCCGTCAGCGCGGGATACGGTGGATCGAGATAGCAGATGTCGGCTTGAATTTTCATGGCGGCAAGTCGTTTCAGTCCGGAGTGTCCCGTCATGCGCCAGCAGGGAATTGTCTCATGCGACGGCAGAAACGCGAGATTGCTTTCAATGATGCTGGTGGCGGCGGGATCGGATTCGATGAGATAAACTTGCCGAGCACCGCGGCTGAGGGCTTCCACGCCCACCGCCCCCGTTCCTGCATAGCAGTCGATGAAGACGGCGTCCTGTATCCAGGGGGCGAGAATATTGAATAGTGTTTCGCGCAGCCTGTCGCTGGTGGGACGAATGGCGGTGCCGGGCAGCGTCTTGAGTCGGCGTCCCTTATGTCGTCCCGCGATGATGCGCATGAAGTGAGTCCGAGCGGATGTGTTATTGCCAGCGCCTAGAACGTAATGGGCGACAGGCTGAAGCAGGTGAAAAAGATCACGGCCAGAAGCACGCCCAGCGCCGTTCGTTGCCAGCCCAGCGGAAGGCCGTCGTCGATCTGGCGCGGGTGCTTCACGCCGAACACCAGCAGCAGAATCATCAACGGAATCCATGTCGGAGTGAAATCCCATACGCTGTATGCCAACAGGCCCGCAAACATGGCCATGGCTACCAGGCGGCTGCGTGCTCCGAAGAGCGATTGCGAGATGTGTCCACCATCGAGTTGGCCGATGGGCAACAGGTTCAGCGCGGTGACGAACAGCCCGGCCCAGCCGGCAAAGGCCAGCGGGTGGAGCATCATTTCCACGCTGTCGCCTTGGGCGCCAAGCGCCAGCCAGCTTAATCCCTGAAACAGCAGCGGCTCGCTCAGCGAGATGGAGTTTTCCGGCACAGCCGTTTTGGGGATGATGCGGGAGAGCGTGATCCCAATATAGGTTACGGGCAGCGCGACGATCAATCCGGCCAGTGGCCCTGCGGCGGCAATGTCAAATAGCGCGCGGCGGTGCGGGATGCGCGGCGACATCTTGATGAATGCCCCCATTGTTCCGAACAGCGATGGGAAGGGAATGAAGTAAGGCAGCGTGGCCGGGACGCGCCAGTATTTCGCCGCGAAATAATGGCCGAACTCGTGTGCGGTGAGGATGGCCAGCAGGCTTGCGGAAAACAGCCAGCCCTGAATCAACGTGGTGGAGACGGCGGTGAGCGCGAACAGCAGGATATGCAGCCAGTACTTTGGCTTTGGTGGCGCGGGTGGCGTTGCGTCGAAGTATTCCGGGTAGCGATAGGGCTCGGGCGAGTAGACGTAGGGATTCGGGAGCGGCGGGGAATACGGGTCGCGGGTGCTCAGATCGGACATCAATTTTCAGTTTACACCATTGCCTGATGGTGGTTGTCAGGCGTTGTAGCCCGGCGGTGAAGTTTGACACCCTCTGCCTGCGCCGCTTACAATAACTACACATACACAAGTGGGCCTGTGGCGCAGCTGGGAGCGCGCTTCCATGGCATGGAAGAGGTCAGGGGTTCGATCCCCCTCAGGTCCACCAAATTCCCGATCCATACAGGAACTGATTGAGCGGCGTGAAGGATAGCGCGTCCCGGCGCGCCGGGAAAAGGTCCGCGCATCTTGTACACCATCCATCATGACGGTCTAAGTGTTGATGATCTGGAGGCCGATGAATTCCGTTACCGGGAATTGCTCATTCATGCCGGGAAATAGGCCCTGCTCCAGGAAGCGCGTTGCGGCAGATACCTCCATGGGGCGGGCAAAGAGGTAGCCTTGGGCGTGCTTGCAGTGCATGCTGGCCAGATAGGCGCGCTGCTCCTCGGTCTCCACGCCTTCGGCGATCACGTCCATGCCCAGATGCTCACCGAGCGAGACAATGGAGCGAATGATGGCGTTATTGCGTTCTTCCGTGCCGATCTTCGAGACGAAGCAACGGTCGATCTTCAGGCCATCCGCGCGCAGCGTGGATAGATAGCCGAGCGAGGAGTAGCCGGTCCCAAAATCGTCGATGTGGACGCGCACACCCAGGTCCGCCAGCCGTTCCAACATGCGGGCCACGGCCGGGGGATCCTCCATGATCTGACCCTCGGTAATCTCCAGGATCAGACACGACGGGTCGATGGAGAGCTGCGAAAGATAGTTCCGCATGACTTCGTACAGGTCGCGGCGCACGAAAAATTTGGGCGCCAGGTTCATGCTGACGCTGATGGGCACCGGCGTGCGAAAACTCTCGTTCCATTCCTTGGCCTGGCGGCAGCCCGTCTCCAGCACCCATTCCGTGATGGGCATGATGAGGTCGGTGTCCTCGGCGATGGGCAAGAACTCCATGGGGCCGAGCAGGCCCAGCGTGGGATGCTGCCAGCGCACCAAGGCCTCAAAGCCCACCGGGCTGGCGGTATCCACCATCACGATCGGTTGATATAAAAGGCGAAGCTCGTTGCGTTCCAAGGCGCGGCGCAAATCATTATCGATCCGCAGACGCTTCACGGCGGATTCGTGCATGCCGGGATCAAAGACCGCGTAGTTGCCGGGGCCTTTTGATTTCGCCCGATACATGGCGGTGTCCGCGTCGCGTAGCGCGGTGTTGGTGTCGTCATAGTTCTCTGACGAGAGCGAAACTCCGATGCTGGCGTTGGTGAATACTTCACCCGATGCAAGCAGGACGGGACGCTGCATCTCCGCCCGGATGCGCTCTATGGCGCGCGGCACATGGCTCAGTTGCGGAAGGTCGTCCAGTAGCAGGCCGAACTCATCTCCACCCAGACGAGCCACGGTGTCCGTAGTACGCACACAGGCGCGCAGGCGGCGAGCGGTTTCCTTGAGCAACTCATCGCCGGCTTGATGGCCCAGGCTATCGTTAACTATCTTGAAGCGGTCCAGATCGACGAAGAGTACCGCGTAAAGATAATCGCGGTCGCGCTTGGCTCGACCGATGGACATGGCCAGATGGTCGAGAAACAGGGCACGATTGGGCAGGTCGGTCAATGGATCGTGAAAAGCGTTGTGCGTGAGTTTTTCCTGCAACAGTTTGCGCTCAATGGCGCGACCGAGTTGCGCTCCAATCTGCTCGGTTGCTTCCAGGAGCAAACGGTCCGGTTCCCGGACCTCGTCTGAAAACAATTCCAACACCGCCACGACACGCTTGTTGACGGTAACTGGAAAGGCAAAGCCGGATTTCAATCCTGCCTGGAGTGCCGCGCCCGCCCGCTGACAATTCATTTCGCAGGCCAGGTCCTCCTCCCAGATGGGCTTGCCATGCAACAGAACGCGGCCTGGAATGCCTACTCCCGGGGTATAGCGGATCATCTCGCTGAGATGGCGAAACTGTCCGAATCGCGCCTCATCATCGAGAAACCAGACTCCCGAGGAGAACAATCCCTCACCATTCTGCTCATCGGCCATGTAGACATGCCCTACAGGCCAGTGGATATACTCGGTTAGCCGGTCGAGCACCAGTTGCAAGGCCTGGTTGGTGCTGGAGGCCTCGTTCGCCGCCGCGGCGATCAGCGAAATCGAGCGATAGCATTCACGGGCCATCTCATCGCGCAGGTTTTGCTTTTCCAGCAATTCCAGCAGGAACTGTTTGTTGAGATTATGGACCTTGTCGGTGATGCTGGCAAAGACCGCCGGGATCAGGCGCGGAGTCTGCGAGAGCATCTCCAGAAAATGTCGGCGCTGGATGACAAAGAGTTCGCAGGGCTCGATCGTTTGAACAGTCGCGGATCGCGGCGCGCCGTCGACCAAAGCCAATTCGCCAAAAAAGTCGGCGGTTTGCAGTATTGCCAGCCGGGCATTTTTCCCGTCTTGGTCCTTCTTCAATACCTGGACCCTGCCCGAGAGGATCAAATATAGAGCTTCCGGCAAGTCTCCCTCGGAGAAGATTGTGGTATTTTCCGGAACAATCTCGCGGCGACCGATCTCCGACAGAGCATCCAATGGCTCTGCTAACAAGCTGTTGAAGATAGGTATCTTCTGTAGCGCGAGATTGATCGACAAATTCATCGCAATCTTTTTCCTGCTCCTAGTGAACTCTCCCTTCAGATATCGGTTCGCATAGGCCCCAGTTGCGGAGTTTTAAGCCTCGATTGGAGTGTACAAACGCAGACACCTCCCTGTAGCCCGATCCAAGCCGCGACAGTCATGGAGCGTCCGGGATGCGCGAAATCCTGAATGTTACTCAGCGCCGTACTTACTTTTGCAACCGGTCGCGCTCCCCATCATTGGGGACGCTCCATTACTGTCGCGGCTCGGATACACCATCCCGCAAAATGGCCTAATACCGGTAAATCAGGTCGAATTGCAGACGGGTTAGATTGCGCTCGACGACGCGCGTCCCCGCCGCTGCTCCCGGCACGGTGCCAAGCTGGCGTCCGAAGATCGCGCGCGCGGTTCCAGTGACATTGCGGTTCACGCTGTAGACCACCTCGGCGCGATGGCTGGCGTGGTTGGTGCCTTGGCGGAAGTTGCTGAAGTTGAATGTGGAAAGTAGCGCGTCGCGCTCAATGCGGGCAAAAGTATACCCCAGCGCGAAATCGCCCTTGTCCTGATTGCGGCCTAAAATCGTCTCCACCCAATAAGCCTGACGATCACGCGCATTGCAGACTGGCGTCGCCGCGCCAGCTCGGGCGAACGCGCCGAGGTTCTGGCAGGCGCGCGTGTTCTGCGCGAAGTCGCCCTCGATCATCAGCGGCCAGCGCGCGGCGCCGGTATTAATGTCCAAACGAGCGATGACGTCGAGGATGCCGTACTTCGACGCCAGCGTGCGCACGCCGTTAATTGTGCCAAAGGAATTGGTCAGCGCGGCGGCGCCGAATCCGTAGTTGCCGCCCAAGCCGGTCGGCTGTCCGGCATCATAAGAGCCGTTGCCCTGGTTGACGTTCGAGGCCAGCGAAGCTTCATTGTTGTAATCGAAGAAAGTCAGTGCCGTGCCCAACTTCACGCGCGAGCCGAGTCCCCACTCGGTGCGCGCTTGCCAGCCGAGCAGCGAACTGTCCGGCCCGGAACCAGCCTCCAGCATTACGGTCTGGAACCCGATCAGCTCCAGGCGCTGCAATGGCGAGTCCTTCCAGTTGAAGGTGAGCGCCTCGGTAACGCCCTCGGGATTCAGATCGTTATCCCACATCATCTGGGTGCGCTGGAAAGTGTACGCCCATTTGCCGGCGGTGATGCGCAGCGGCTTCATCCAGCGCGGATTGTAGCTGACGAAGGCCTTGTCGATGGAAAACGGTTTCTCGGTGAAGTAGCCGGTCAAGTCCTGATTGGCCGAAACTGGATTTCCGCCGATGCCGCTGGCGAGCATGATGCCGCCGGAGAACTCATCGTCGAAGCGCGTGGTGGCATTGATGCGCAGGCGCAGGCGATTGCGGTAGCGGTCGGGCAGGGAATCGCCGTCGCTGGGTCCACCGCCGAAAAACGGTTCATGGCGATAACGGAAGTCGCCGCTGAAGCTGAACGGCCCGAAGCCACGCATGCGATCTTCCAGCGCCTTGCGCGTGTCGGCCAGATTTTTCTCGACTAGCTGGACGCGGCCACTCAGGTCGCCGCCTTCCCCTGCTCCCTGTGCCGTCGCCTGTGCCGGAATGCCAGCCGGAGTGCCAGCAGTAATGCCAGCCGTAATAAATGCCGCCGGGGCATTCAATGTGTAGCCCGCGCCAGAACCAACCGAGGCCATGCCCATCGCGGGGACACGCGGCGATGCCAATTCCTGCATTACCGCGTTAATCGCCGCCTGCTGCGCTGCAAAGTTTTTTTGCTGTTCCTGTTGCTGTTCGACAAAAAGTGCTCTTTGCATCTCGATCGCACGGCCCTGTTCCTCCACGACTGAGCTCAGTCGCGCAACCTCGCCGCGAAGCTGGTCCAACTGCCCGCGAACTTCGTCCGAAGTCTCCGCGGCGCCGGCCGTCCGGTTGCTGATTATTATCAGTAGCACGAAAATTTTGATGCGATTCACGCGGTTTCCTCCATAATGTACGCGCTGCGTATGCTGGTTGCTGGTGCGCGCGGGCCGTTAGATTGTTACTTACAAAAGAAAATTGTATTAAGTTGAGTTCTCTATAACATTACGGAAATATTACAATTTGGTTACATCTTTCATGTCGAATTGGTTTGTCGCTCTAGTGAACGGACTACGAACTCCTACTCCTACAGTCGGCCCATCCGCGCAGCGCCTCGTTTATCTGGATGTATTTCGCGGGTTGGCCGTGTTCTTTATGTTCGACGCGCATGTAACGGATGCCGTGGTGCATCTTGGCTCCAGCGCCCGGCCCATTCATCACTGGCACAATCTGACGTTCAATCTGCCCGCCCCCGGCTTTCTCTTCGTGGCGGGCTTGTCCTTCGGGATGGCAGCGTTCGCGCGCTGGGAGCAATTCCACGGCTGGACCACGGCCATGCGCAGCCGACTCGCGCGCTTGGCAGAAGTACTCTTTGTCGCCTACCTGCTCCATGTCCCGACCACTGCGTTAAGCCGCACGCTCACTTCGCCGGAGACCGCGATGCGGCGCCTGTTTGGCTGGGATATCTTGCAGTGCATCGGCTACACCTCGCTGCTGCTGCTCGGGGTGGCGGTCTGCGTCCCGCGCCGCGAGTGGTTCTTGCGCGCCTGCGTTGCGCTGACGCTGCTGATTGCACTGGCAAGCGCGTGGCTAAATAACATTCCGTGGGTCGCTACGCCGGACCTGCCCTGGTGGCCCCAGGCCTGGCCAATGCCTTGGTGGATAAGCACCATCTTCACCAAGCAACTTGGCTCCAACTTCCCGTTTTTTCCCTACGCAGGATTTCTGACCGCCGGCGCTATCTGGGGATACCTCTTTGCGCAGTCGCGCCCGCGCAGCGGGGAGCATGGTTTTCTAAAGTCCACTCTGTGGACCGGCGTCGCGTTGCTAGTCGCGTGCCTGCTGCTGGCGCAGGTTCCCCTTCCTCCCCCCTACGATGATTTTTGGGGCGGCAGCCCGGTATTTTTCTTTCTTCGCATCGGTTTGTTGATGGCCATTCTTGCCGCCCTCCATTTTCTGGAGAGCTGGCTGCTTCCCGCGCTGGGTTTCATCGTTACGCTGGGCAAGGAATCCTTAATTGTATATTTCGTTCATCTGATTATTGTCTACGGTTCTCCGGTTAACAGGAAATGGAATTTGCACCAGCAATTCCGCGACGGCGTGGACTTGTGGACATGGCTGGGGCTGCTGGCCGCCATCACCGTGTCGATGACCGCGCTGGCCTGGGTATGGACCCGCGCCAAGCAGCGCCTCGGCGCGCGCCTCGACCGCGCTCTATGGGCCGGCGCGGCGCTGGCCACCATCTTTTTCGTATTACGATAGTCGTTCACCGCAGCCGTAAAAGCCCGCGCCAAGAAAAGCGCTTGACGCGGCTACCAAAGCAAAAGCTCGCGGGGAGGCACTGGTAGCCGCCTCATCCCGGTCTTTGGGATGGCGCGGGGTTTTCGCTATTGGAGACCAACTCGAATTCAAATATTACTAACTCAGGAGAGAAACCCATGTTACTCACCACTACACCCAGCGTGGAAGGGAAGCAGATCACCAAGTATTGCGATATTGTTTGCGGCGAGGCCATTGTCGGCGCGAACATCTTCAAAGATCTGTTCGCCAGCGTCCGCGACATCATCGGAGGCCGCTCGGCGGCCTATGAGCAGGAATTGAAGAAAGCGCGTGAGATCGCCATGCAGGAGATCGAGCAATCCGCCCGCGACCTCGGCGCGAACGCCGTGGTGGGCATCGACATTGATTACGAAGTGGTGGGCCAGTCCGGCAGCATGTTGATGGTCAGCGTCAGCGGCACCGCCGTGGTCATTGCGTAGCCCGTTGGATAGGCCGCGCGGCAAGTCAGTCCGAAATGGATGACCGGAAGACTCCACCGCTACTGCACGGCGATGGTGACTTCGTTGCTGGGCCGGCCAATGTAAGTGAGCCGCACGGAAACGGTCGGGCCGGGCGCGATGCCTGCCGGCACGCGGACGTTGATCTGATTGATGTTCGCCAGTCCAGGCGCGCGGCCGAAGTAGAGCACTTCGGCCAGTCTCCCGCCAATGGAGACCTGCGGCGGGATCACGGAGCCATCCAGAAGTCCGGTCAGGTAAATTTCCAGCGCCTCGCCCGCCACGGCAGGGTTGGCCTGTCCGACTGGTAGGTGCGTGTCTGCGTGCAGAATAGCTCCTTGACCCAAGGTTCCGCTGGGTAGAGTGAACAGGGCAGGTGGGGGTAGTCGCCTGACTGGAGTGTAAATGGCCTGCAGGCCGGTTGGAGTTACCGCATTTGAATAGTAAGTTAACAACACCGCCCCATCAGCTAACAGCGTCGCCACTTGGTTAAATCGGTTGTTGGTCCCCTCTCCGGTTCCAGAAAACCTGTCTGTGGCTGGGTCATAAATCTCCCCATTGCCGAGGAACACGGTTCCGTCACTGAGCAGAGTTGCGGTAGGGCCCAAGGGCCTTTTCGTATCGCTTGATGGACTGAAGCGGCCGGTCGCCGGATCGAAGAGCTCGGCGCTCACCGGCTGGCCGTCATATCTCCAGCCACCAGACAGCAGCACCTTTCCGTTCGGAAGCAAAGTGGCTCGCAGGAAGTGAACCCCGGGAATGGCCATCTCAGGCAATGGGAAAAAGACGCCAGTGGCAGGATCATAAATCTCCGGTCTGACCCAATCAAAGTCCGACGGATCGCCGCCATAGCTTCCATTGGTAAGGAGAACTCTGCCGTCAGAAAGCAATGTCGCCGTATGGTAAAATTGACCCGATACCATCTCTCCAGTAGGCGAAAATGTCTCGCTGGCAGGATCAAACAACATTGCACGCCGGTTGAAGTCATGAAAGGGTTCAGCGCCGCCTGTGATCAACACCTTGCCATTCGCGAGCAGCGTGCCCCGATTTCCGCGACGAACGAGATCCATATCGCTGGTGAATGCGAATGTCCCCGTAGCGGGATCATAAATCTCAGCGCTCGCATTGAAGCTAATCGCGCCGACAGCCGACCTGGTGAAGCCACCGCCCGCAATCAGGACTCGTCCATCCGGAAGCCGAGTCGCGGAATGCTCGATTCTCTCCACCTTCAGGTCGCCGGTTCTGGTGAACTGGCCGCTGCGGGGATCGAAAAGGTCCGCGGTACGGTCGCCAGCGATCAAGACTCTGCCGTCCAGCAACAGTGTCGCCGTAGGCATTCCGAGGCGTGGTCAATCCCCCGGCAGTGGGCGTGAACGTGCCGGGCTGCTGTGCCCGAGTAGTTCCCAGGGCCAGGTAAGCCGCAATAATTGCCAGAACTGCCATGCGAACTTTCGCGTGTGAGACGGAGCTGCGCTCCAATTCATTCCGCTGAATCGCATAGTAGGGACTAGGCATAAACACAAATCCTTCCTCCGTACAGCGCTCTTTGTCGGGAATGCAGTTCCGAATTGCCTCTTTACGCATCTCCGTAGCCACAGTATACCCAAATCTCCTGCCCATCTGGACGGAGTTTTTCCTGCCCGATTCGACTGGAGCGCGAATTCATTCTGACCGTGCTGTACAGACCGATGGCGGGTGTTTCCCTTTATGAAATGAGCAAAGCAGTGGCGGCGCTCCCGAGAGAACTGCTGGCTCAACGGGACTATTTCGAAGGTATTCAGGCGCGTTCGTTTCGCGCGCATTTGAGCGTAGTAGTTACTCCTCTTTGGGCCAATGATCCGGAGAACGCTGTCAAGCGCATGCCACTTACGCGGCGCGACGGGTGGCCAGGTTGCGGAAGCCTGGATTGATGATGCGCTGGATGAGGTCTTCGTACTTCAGCCCGACGGTGGCGCCCGCCTCGCCGCATTTTCCTCGTATCTTCCTGCCGGTTTGTAACCATATGTTCATGTTCCGTTCATCAACTCTAAATGGTGGCGATTCAATAATCAGGATGAACCAGCCAGCGATGTCGCCTTGTCGTAATGCAACTCTGGACGGCACATAGTTTTTGGGGAATGCGGGATGATCTTGATGAAGAAAATTTTGATGATCGAGGACGACAAGGACATCACCGAACTGGTCCGCTATAACCTGGAGAAAGATGGATACCGGGTCACGGCTGCCGAGGATGGAGCCACCGGGTTAGCCCAGTTCCGAAGATCGCAGCCGGATTTGCTGATTCTCGACTTGATGCTGCCGCGCATGTCCGGTTTGGAAATCTGCAAGGAGTTGCGCCGCGACACCCAAGCGCCGCGCGTGCCCATCATCATGTTGACGGCCCGTGGCGAGGAGGCTGACCGCATCGTTGGTTTGGAGATGGGCGCCGATGATTACATCACCAAACCCTTCAGTCCGCGCGAGCTGATGGCCCGCGTCCGAGCGCTGCTGCGCCGTGGCGAGCCTGTGGCAATGGATGAAGTTCCCATTGAAATGGACGGTTTGACGATTGATCCTGCTTCGTACCGGGTTACTCGCGCTGGACAGCGGGTGATGCTCAGCTCGCTGGAGTTCCGGCTGCTACATTTTTTGGCGTCGCATCCGAATAAGGTTTTCACTCGCGACCGATTGCTCGATGCCATCTGGGGAACGGATCGCTTTGTGATTCCCCGCAGCATTGATGTGTATATCCGCCGGTTGCGGGAGAAGATTGAAGAAGATTCGCGGAAACCGGAATTCCTCAAGACGATTCGCGGAGCGGGGTATCTTTTCGAGACTCGTGCGAATTGAGCACGGCTTTGCTCCCGCCGTTTGTAACTCCTCTCCCAGCGCCAATACCTCTTGGACCGTTTCGCGCAAGCACATCAAGGTGGGCTGAATGAGAAAAGCTGCCGCCGAAATCGCGGGCACGTTCGCCCTCGTATTTGCCGGGACCGGCGCGATCATCATCAACGACGTAAGCGGCGGCGCCGTTACGGATGTTGGCGTCGCTCTGACGTTTGGCCTGGTAGTCCTCGCGATGATTTATGCGCTGGGTGAGGTTTCGGGAGCGCATCTGAATCCCGCGGTTACACTGGGATTTTTCGCGGCAGGCCGGATCGGTCCAGCCGAGGTCGTGCCCTATTTGGGAAGCCAAATGGCCGGTGCGACACTTGCCAGCTGCACGCTAAGGCTGTTTTTTCCAACCCATCCCACGCTCGGTTTGACGAGTCCTGCTGGTTCAGCACACCAGGCCTTCTGGTTGGAGTTTCTGTTGACCGGAATTTTGATGTTTGTGATTTTGAGTGTGTCCACTGGCGCCAGGGAGCAACGGATTACGGCGGGCATTGCGATAGGCGCTGTTGTCGGGCTGGCAGCCTTTTTTGCTGGACCGATTTCCGGCGCATCGATGAACCCGGCGCGATCACTCGCGCCCGCGCTGATTTCTTTTAATGGCCGGCACGTTTGGATTTATTGCCTGGCCCCTATCCTCGGCGCAATGGGCGCAGTTCCATTATGCAGCGTGGTTCACGGGGCTTCATGCTGCGGCGGCTCGTGCTCGGCTCGAGATGGAGCATGACTCCGAAGTGCATCCTGTTCGTGTGCGTGGAAAACGCGAATCGTATCGTTCAGGATGACATTCGACTGGCAAGTTACGCCGCTCTTCGCGCCGCGAGATTGCGCATGCCCAGGTTCAGAATGCGCTGGATGAGGTCTTCGTACTTCAAGCCGGTGGCGGCGGCGGATTCGGCGAAGTCCTCGGTGCGCCCGATGGCGGGATTGGGATTGGGCTCGATCAGGTACAAACGCCCGTCCTCCGTCAGACGGAAATCCAGGCGCGCGTATCCGCAGAATCCCAGCACCTGATAGATGCGCTTGCTCAACCGGCTGATCCACTGGTCGTAGCCCGGTGGCAGTTCCGCCGCCGGACCATTCGTCACACCCATCTTCTCGCGATATTGGTTGTTCCACTTGACCTTCGACGTGGCGATGGCCAGCGAACTCTCGCGCATCTCGCCGAAATGTACTTCCCACGCCGGAAACGTCTCCAGCCGGTTGTTGCCGATCACCCCGACATAAAGCTCGCGACCGTCGATGTACTCCTCCGCCATGGCATCCGTCTTCAGGCGAGTGTGGATGAACTCCACGCGCTCGCGCAGTTTTTCATCGCAGGTTACCACCGAGGCCTGCGCGATGCCCTCCGAGCCGTGCTCGGAGGTGGATTTCACAAACAGCGGATAGCGCAGCGCGCGCGGCTTGCGCACTCCCTTGCCGCGCGGGAACACTTTGAACGGCGGCACCGGGATGCGGTGATAGGCCAGAATTTTCTTCATCAGCGGCTTGTTGTAGGCGAAGAATAGCCCGTCGGAGCGGCAGCCAGTGAAGGGCTGATCGAGCAGTTCGAGATAGCCGAGCAAATAGGGGACGTAAGTATTCTGGCCGAAGAGCTGCTCGAGAAGATTGAATACGATGTCCGGCTTCCACTCCCCCAACGTATCCTTCACGGCGTGTAGATCGGTTACACCGCCCAGCACACGCGTCTCGTGCCCCAGTGAACGCAGCGCCGTGAGCACGTCGAACTCGGTGCGCCAGGTGGCCAGCCACTTGGCATCCACTTGATCGGGCACCTGCTCGGCGCTCTCCGGCATCTGAAACTCAAGGTCGGTAAGAACCAATACCCTTTGCTTCACGCGCACCTCCCGTATCGCTACACGGCCAGCCGATGCTTGCGGCCATGCAGATAGTTCATCGTCTGCATGGTCAGCAGAATCGCGGCTTCAAGATGAATCTCCTGATCGGGCCGGCTGACGCGCAGGTCGAGTTCGCGACAGCGTTGAATCATGTCTTTCAAAACCAGGTTGATGGTGTAAGCGTATTCACCCGTCCACGACGCAATGCGCCGCGGCAGCTCGCGCCCGATGCGCCGCAGAAATGCAGACGCGGGCGGCCGTTTCGATCTCCCCTGCACAGGCGGGAACAGCGTCAGCAGGTCGGCATCATAAAAACTGGGATAGGCGGTTGAGTAGCGCTCCTGCTTTTTCCAGTAATGCTCTCGGAGCTTCTCCTTAAGCGTATCGAGAGGCTCGATGCGGCCGGCGGGTTTGATCCGCGGCGCCTCGCCGGCGAGCTCGCTCATCAGCTCGTCCACGTACTCCAGTTTCTCCAGTGCGGGCCAGCCTTGATAGCGTGTCTTCCACTGCGAGTTGGGGCGCAGCCACTCGGCGAAGGTCTCGGCGAAATCCTCCACCGGATGGCTCTGCGCGTACCACCAGTCCAGATGCAGAACATACTTCCGCGAGTATGGCTCCGGCGTGTAGAAGTCTGGATAGGGTTTGGCCGTGCTGCCGAATATTTCACGCCAACGCTTGCGGCGCCCCAGACGATAGGCCGTTTCGTAGGCGTGCCCCGCCTCGTGCCGCAGCAGTTGCATGCACCACTGGCGCGTGCCGCCCTCCACGTCTTTCATCAACCGCCGCTCCAGCCGGACCAAACGCGGATGCGCCAGATAAAACGGGATGGCGATGCCCGGCG
This sequence comes from Candidatus Sulfopaludibacter sp. SbA3, assembly GCA_945865705.1. Classification (GTDB taxonomy): domain Bacteria; phylum Acidobacteriota; class Terriglobia; order 2-12-FULL-54-10; family 2-12-FULL-54-10; genus SHUM01. Next base: position 2,663 of record CAMBEY010000024.1, on the reverse strand, counting down.
ATTCCTGCGGCGAGAACCATTCGCTCGACAGCCAACAAGGCGGGCGAAAGCGCAGGCCGCGCTCGGCCAGTTCCCCGTAGAGCTGATCAATGCGCGCGCGCAGCTCACTGCCTTCGATTTTCAAGCGCAGATCACACATCCGCAGACCAAGCAATTGCTTGTCGGTGTAGTCGGACCAATACGGATTGGTGTTCTGCGCGCGATTTTGAGGAGTAGATAGTGTCATGGGCGGAGCGAGAGGCGCTCAGGAAAATGTTAGCAGGGCGAAGGAAGCGGATGGGGGAAGCAATCACGCATGAATACAGCAAGGCACCCCCGCCGTGCAAGGCGAAATCAATCGCCTTCATCTGTCCTGGCTGGCAGTGTCCTCATTTCGTGGCGCGGCTTTGCTATAATTCAGCGATGCCTCCAGCTTCCCCATTGTCCTGGAACGAAATCCGCCACCGCGCCATCGCCTTCTCGAAGGAATGGACCAGCGCCCAGCGCGAGCAGGCGGAGAAGCAGACGTTCTGGAACGAATTTTTCAATGTCTTCGGCATCCGTCGCCGCGTGGTCGCCAGCTTCGAGGAGCCGGTGAAGAAGCTCTCCGGCGACTACGGCTACATCGACCTCTTCTGGCCCGGTAAGGTCCTCATCGAGCATAAGAGTTTCGGAAAAGACCTGGGCAAGGCTGAATCACAGGCCTTTCAATACATTCGCGACCTGGTGGACGAGGGACGGGTCAACGAGATTCCGCGCTACGTCATCGTTTCCGACTTCGCCCGCATCGCCCTGCACGATCTGGAGCCGGAAGATCAGCGACGGCTGCCTTTGTTTGACGCTGGTCGTGCCCGCACCCTCGAATTTCCGCTGGTGGAGTTTCATCAGCACATCCATGAGTTCGCGTTCATTCCCGGCTATCAGCAGCACAAGTTCGAAGAGCAGGACCCCATCAACATCGAGGCGGTCCAGATACTAGGCGAATTGCATGACACTCTGGAAGCGGGCGGCTACAAGGGGCATGATCTGGAGCGCTTCCTTGTTCGCGTCCTCTTCTGCCTGTTCGCAGAGGACACTAGCATCTTTGAGCCGGAGTCTTTTCATCTGTATCTGGTCAATCGCACCAAACAGGACGGGTCTGACTTGGGACCTCATTTGGCGGAGCTGTTTGAAGTTCTCGACACTCCCGAGGAAGATCGTCAGAAAAATCTTGATGAAACGCTGGCAGCGTTTCCGTATGTGAACGGTGAACTTTTCGCCGAAAAGCTCCGGTTCGCAGCTTTCAACCGCGCCATGCGCAACGCGCTGGTGGCTTGCACGCGCTTTGACTGGTCGCGCATCTCTCCGGCCATTTTCGGCTCGCTGTTTCAGGCCGTCATGGAGCCGAAGGAGCGGCGGCAGATCGGCGGACATTACACTAGCGAGCGCGACATTCTGAAAGTAGTCAGGTCGCTTTTCCTCGATGACCTTCGTTCAGAGTTCGAGCGAATCAGAAATAATAAGACCGCTCTGCGGAACTTTCACGACAAGATTTCAAAACTGAAGTTTCTCGATCCAGCTTGCGGCTGCGGCAACTTCCTGGTTATCACCTATCGTGAGTTGCGGCAACTGGAGATCGAGTTGTTGCAAGCATTGTTCCCCGGCGACCAGCAGGAACTTGATATTCAAAAGCTGTCGCTGGTGGATGTGGACGCCTTCTACGGCATCGAGATCAGCGAGTGGCCCGCGCGCATCGCGGAGGTGGCCATGTGGCTGATGGACCACCAGATGAACATCCGCCTCTCCGAAGCGTTCGGAAAATACTACGCGCGACTGCCGTTAAAAAAATCCCCCACCATCGTCTGCGACAACGCCCTGCGCCTCGATTGGAAAACCATCCTCTTGCCCGAACAGTGCAGCTATGTCCTCGGCAATCCGCCGTTTGTGGGCGCAAAGTTCCAAACAGATGCGCAGCGGGCTGATATGGACCTTGTCGCTCGTGACGTTAAGAACAGCGGTCTCCTCGATTACGTCACTGGCTGGTACTTCAAAGCGGCGGAATACATCCAAGGTACTCGAATCGTGGTCGGACTTGTTTCTACGAATTCCTTATCCCAAGGCGAGCAAGTGGGCGTGCTCTGGAACGCGCTTTCCCGGCAGCACGGAATCAAGGTTCATTTTGCTCATCGAACTTTCGCTTGGGAGAGCGAAGCGAGAGGCAAGGCACATGTCCATGTCGTGATTATCGGATTCGGAGCTTTCGAGACACAGAACAAACGTATCTATGATTACGAGGACGAAAAAGTTACGGTTCATTCCGTTAAGAATATCAGCCCTTATCTAATCGAGGGCTCCAATATTGCCATAACTAACCGCTCCAAGCCGATCAGCGCTGTGCCTGAAATCGGGATAGGCAATAAACCAATCGACGGTGGCTATTACCTTTTCACGCCGGATCAGAAGGCGGAGTTTCTCAGAAAAGAGCCGGCAGCTAATAATTTTTTCCGCCAGTGGCTTGGTGCTGAAGAATTCATCAACGGGATCGAACGTTGGTGTCTTTGGGTCGGCGACTGTCCGCCAGCCAAATTGCGCTCCATGCCCGAAGTCATGAAACGAGTAGAAGCCGTAAGGAAGTATCGCCAGGCAAGTAAGAGCGCTCCCACCCGCAAAATCGCCGAGACCCCGACACGCTTCCACGTGGAAAA